>CAZZMK010000294.1:0-14395 GCA_964655185.1 uncultured Nitrospirales bacterium
ATATAGTAGGAAGAGGAAAAATTCCACAAATAAAGCGAGAGATATGAAGAAGTTTTATCAATTGTCTTTGTGGGAGGAAGATAGGGTTGATAGAGAGGGAGGGGTGTCATCTAAATCTTCTAGAAAAGGGAAAAAAGTACCAATTCTTTTCAGAGAAGCCGTGCCAGAGATTCCTTCTACTACCTACGGTTCGTTTGGAATCTATAAGTATCCTGCAAAATTTATACCCCAAGTAATTGCCTATGTCTTAAAAGAGTATGCAAAGCCCGGGATGAAGATATTTGACCCGTTTGCTGGATACGGAACAGTAGGAGTTGTATCCAGAGTTTATGGCTACCCATACGAGTTGTGGGATTTGAATCCTCTAATCAATGTAATTCACAGTGTGGCAATAATGAAAACGCCAAAGGTTAATATTGTAAATCTCTTAAATGAACTTAAAGCCTCTAAAAAGGAATTTTTTCCTAATTGGTCTAATTTAAATTACTGGTTTCCAGATGAGTTTCTAAGGGTTATATCATCATCATGGGGCTTTGTAAATTCATTGGAAAATGATTTAAGGCTCTTACTTCTAATACCCTTATTAAATGTTACTAAATACTTTTCGTACACTGATGAGAAAGTGCACAAGTTATATAAATCAAAGTACTCTAAAAAGAAGGTAGAAGAATTATTGAAAAAAGATTGGAGGAGTCTTTTTTATGATATGCTCGAAAGAGAGATAGGGAAAATACAGAGAAAACTTTTTGAAAATAGTTTATTAAAACCTCACGATGTTAAATTTAATATTAAATCAGGAGTCGATACCTTGAGTGAGGACTTGAGAGATGAGGTAAATATACTTATCACTTCTCCTCCATACTTACAAGCTCAAGAGTATATACGCTCCACGAAGATGGAACTTTTTTGGCTGGGTTATGAAGAGCCTTTCGTAAAAGAATTAAGTAGGAGAGAAATTCCGTATTGTTCTGTACCAGAGATAGAGATTTGTTCTAAAACTTATTTTGAGTATAGGAAAAATATAGAGGAAAAGCACCTATTAAAATTATATGACCGTTATTTCAATGCTATATTAGGGGTCTTTTCTCGGTTGGGTGAAAAAGTAACTGATTATATGTGTATATTTGTCGGACCTGCAAAAATAAGAACAAATTCAATTCCCATTGATGACATAATTATAGAGCATTTAGAGGAAAATGGATGGAGACATGAAATAACTTATGTAGATAGAATCGTTTCAAGAGTTATGTTTGAATCCCAAATAAATCCTGCTTCCAGAGAAAAAGATAGTAGGATAAAGACAGAACATTTAGTAGTTCTCAGGAAGGGGTAGAATATGGTCAAAATAGGGAAGGGAGACCTAAAGAGTAGTACGAAATTTAAAGAGAAGCTAAAGGGCTTTATTGAAAATCAGATACAAGACATTAACAAAAGGTATGGAATACAGTTTGAGTTTGACGAATTGGGAGATTTAATCCTTTCGTTGTGTAGAATAGTTCAATTGGAGAGAGGAGAAAACTTCTCTTTTAGTGAAGAAGAAACCTTAAAATGGATAAATAATAAACTTATCCCGTGTACGGTGGTAGTGAGAATAGATGACGAGAATATCATAAGGCTCCTCCTCTTTTGTATAGAGTTTACTTACCAAATGTTTTCTGGTGGTACGAGGGCTACTGTATCTGCAAAAGGATTTCGTGAGAGGAGAAGAACTTTCGAATCTATTTTAGTAGACCAATTTACAGGAAAGTTAGGGGAGGTTATGTTAAAAAAGTTTTTAGAGAGCAACTTTCCTAATAAGGAAATATGTTTAGACTGGGAAATTTCGAGAGAAATTGAGAGATTTAGAAAAGATATTGTAAATGCGGAAAAGAAAGTAAGTATTAAGTCTTCCCCTTCTCTTAGTGGGGTATGGGCAGAGGCAGATGTAGGGTATGACTATGGTGTAATGGTAAAGTGTTCCGTACCGCAACAACCGATTTTGCAGTTTTTTATTGAAGTTTGTGGATTTTCAAAACTCTTGAATTTTGTAGAGAAAAAAATTCCGCCCTCTGATGTTCTTTTTAGCAATTATTTGAGCAACATGAGAGAGAGAATTAAGAAATATAGATGTGGTGAGATGCAGACGGATTTGAAATCCTTTATATGCGGCTATTTTAAGACTAAAGAAGTCGAAATCAAAGAAGTAGGGATGGAATTGCCTTATTTGGGTGTTGTGAGAGAAAGAAGACATCTAACTCTTATAAATAAATTAAAATGGAAAAAAGAGGACTGGAAAAGTTTTTTAGAGGAAATTAACCTTAAATGAGTAAAACCCCTGTTGGGCTTTCTATTACTTCATTGCCACTCAGAGTTCTTGAGCGTGTTTTTGGGAGGATAAAATCTTTGCCTATCTACCCTAATTTTACTTCGTGATTTTTACTCCTTCGGTGGTAAGGAGGAATTTTTTCCATTCGGTTCCGGCGGAGAAATTGCCTAATTTGCGGGTGCTTGGAAGGACTCTATGGCAGGGAATAATGATGGGTATTGGGTTTAGCCTTACTGCGGAGCCGACTGCGCGAGCGTGGCGAGGTGTAAAACCCGCGAGAATAGCAAGTTCTGCATATGTGCAAATTTTGCCGAAAGGGACTTTTCTTAGTGCGTTCCATATTTGTTTTTGAAAATCGGTTGCGCCCGCAAGGTCAAGCGGAATGTCAGAGAAATCTTCAGCAATGCCAGAGAAGTATCTTTCGAGGCGGGTAGATAAAAGTTTACCAAGGAGTATATTCGGTCGCTCGTGAAGTATGTATGGTTTGGGCTTGCCTTGCTGGTATAGCAATAGTTGCCTCAATCCTGCATTAGTAATGTAGCCGTAGATTATGCCAAATCTGCATTGAAACACAAAGTTTGCTGAGGTTAAGTTCATAGGTTTATAGTGGCTTTAGTTGTATATTGCTTAGACATTATTTTAAGCATAAGATAGTGGTAGAAATAAATTACAAGTAATATTTATCAAAAAGGAGTAAATGAAATAAAAAGATTACTGAAAGTATAGGCTTATTTGTAGCAAATAGACAATTTACTTTGGTAAGCGGAACTAATATAGTGTCTTATAGTAAACCTGGGCAATAACCATCTTCACCGTCAAGGCAAGGATGGTATCCTCCCGAGTTGAAGAATTGAATGAGTCGTAATAGTTCGGTTAGGTTAATTGTCCAATCTTGAGGTTGATAATCGGAACTGTGAGGGTTACAATTCTTATCTCCATCTTTTCCGGGTATATAGCCATCTTCGGATTGTTCGCCGGGTAGAGCGCAATGGTATCCGCCGTAGTTGAAGAATTGTATTACTCTTAGCAATTCGGGCAGGTCTATTCTCCAATCGCTATTTTGGTCGGCACTATGTGGTGGCTTTTCTCCTTCGGTTGAGCCCTCTGTAGTTCCTTCACCTTCTAAGGCTCCTTCTTGTATACCTTCGGTAATACCTTCGCCTTCTTGAATACCCTCTTGTATGCCTTCGGCAATACCTTCACCTTCCTGAATTCCTTCTTGTATGCCTTCGGTGGTTCCTTCTCCTTCGGTTGAACCTTCAAGACAAGGACCTATAGATACGGTAAGGTTTACCGCTGTGCCTGGAAGCACTTGCTCGCCTGCGGATGGCGATTGGCTTATTACAAACCCAGTTCCAATTGTATTATGGCACTGGAGATTTATCTCGCCTACAGTTAGCCCTGCTGATGTTAAAATGTTTTCTGCTAATTGCCGTGAATATCCCACTACATTTGGAACTGTTATCAAGCAAGGACCCGTTGATACGGTAAAATTAACAGGGGTGCCTGGCAAGACCTCAGTGCCTGCAAGTGGATTTTGATGGATTACTGTTCCTTCCGGTGCATTATCGTCGCATTGCTCGTATACTGTGCCTATACTTAACCCTGCACTGATTAACATATTTTCTGCATCCGCACGAAGTTGACCGATGATGTTAGGGACAACCGCAGGGCATGGCCCTGATGAAACCACGATGTTTACACTGCTACCCGGGGGGACTAATTCTCCGTATTCGGGATTTTGGCTTATTACTATACCTGGCTCTATTTCGTCACTACATTGTTCAGACACATTTCCTAAGGTCAACCCTGCGGAAGTAATCTCGAGTTCAGCATCTTCTCGGGTCTTGCCAAATAAATTAGGCACGGGAATTGGACAGGGACCTATGGATACCCATAACGATACAGTAGAGCCTATTTCTACCGTAGTTCCTGCGGGTGGGTCTTGGTCTACCACATAGCCGTAATCATATTCATCATTGCAAACCTGAATTATATCGCCTACAGTCAGCCAAGCGGAAGTAATGGCGGAAGTAGCATTCGCCTGGGTAGAGCCGATAACATCAGGCACATGTGTTTGATTGGTAAATATACAGCGCACATATCTATCTCGGTCCATTGAGAAACTACACCTGGGATATGTCGGCGAGGTATCACCGAAATCGCCTTCCCATCTTAGAAACTTCCAGTTCGGCAAAGTTTCCTTTGCTTCACAGCGGATGTACGTCCACTCTAATATAGAGAATTCGTGAGTGCCTTGAGGTAATAAGATAGGGTCCTCAAACCCCTCTTGGAACGATACATTGCCTTCACCAATTACATCAATAATTAATGTGTAATATGGCTTTTCGATGAATACTGCTGTTATCTCCCGGTCTTGGTCCATTGTTAAGTTGAACAAGATATAACTTCTGGGTTCATTCTCGCCAATATCTCCTTCCCAATGTTCAAATCGCCACAAAGGATTTGTAGTAAAGGAGATGACATCGATAATAACATCGCTTGAGTAGCGGTGAGGATTACCGAAAGGACTTGGTGTTACTCCTCCTTCACCAATGACATATATATTCAGTATATGTCCTGTGCTTGTAAAGCGTGCATTAATAGTCTTGTCAGAATTCATAAGGACCGTGATGAACTCATTTGCACCGTAAGCATCACCCGACCAACCACCAAAATAAACGCCTTCACTTGTGGCTACACTAATTCCCACAGTTCTGCCATCCACAAACCCATACACTCCCGCAGGTGGAAATGTTGTGCCTACTGCGTCTCCGCTATGTGTTATGGTCAGATGCCAGTCGGGGGTTACAAATACCGCAATGACCGTTTTAGGACTATCCATGTATACTTGGGTGTACATATCGGTTCCAGAAATGTCCCCTTCCCAGTGGTCGAAAGCCCAGTCCGCATTAGGCACCGCATTTATGAATACAGTTGTGTCTTGGGGATAGTAGGAAGTGCCTGGAGAAGGGTTTACTGTGCCTCCTCCAACTACCATTATAGTAAGTGGGTATGCAATCTTCTCATCTGCGTATGTTGAGTTTATTGATGGGAGAATCAATATTCCCAAAAAGAGGGTTAATAAACAGGACATTATATTGTTATTTCTCCTTATCATCTTAGCGTCCTCGGTTTAGGTTGTCTTTTTTCTAAATTGTGTCTTTATAATTACTATTTTACACCATTACTAGGTGTCTTCTGTAAAAAATTCACGAGACTTTTATAGTTAATTGTTTACCCCCTCATCTCCAAAATCACACATTATTCGTATATTAATAACTTATCAGTTGGATAGGAGTATTATTCGTTTCTACATTAAGCAGTGTTGATAAGTTCGGTTAATGGGTTAATATAATAATCCTCTTAAATCTAGTGAAATTTTTATTTTAATCTGTTTAACATAGATGAAGTATAGTAATTAATTTAATTTGAAAGTCTCCTATTGTTTTGAGGGTTGTGGGGGTGGGGTGGTATCGGTAGGTGGTTGAGGGGGAGCGGGTAGAGTGAATGTGTCGGGTGGGATGTCGAGCCCAGTTTTTATGTTTGTGTATTCGCATTGGAAAATGGGGGTATTGTCTTTCCCTATTATTTCCAGTTTTCTGATTATGCCGTAATCAGGGTTTATTGTGAGGTTAGCCTCTACGAAGTCTGATGAAGGTTCTTTCGGGGTGAGTTTGAAGGTAGGCATTTTCTTGCCGTCGAGTTCTGCTTCGCCTGATAATGTTATGTTGAGTTTTTCTTTTACTGTTTCGAACAATTTTTTTCCGCCTGGTGGCATTGCACCTTTTGTGAGGTCGGGCTTAGTTTTGTTGGTTTCTTGGGTTGTAAGTAGTTTGTAGGTGATGTAGTAGTCGTTTCCGTCGAATAAGACTTTGGCACTTGCCATAGGATTGCTTAATATGGAGGTGTTACCACTCTCCAGAAGTGAGGCTGGGTAGGCGGAGATTTGCTGAACGAATTTTTCATTGTCCTTATCTCTTGCGACAATAAGTTCACCCATACCCTTTAGTTTGAGATAGGTATTATTTATTGGGAGACTTGCTACTGCTGACACCTCTGCTTTGAGGGTAGTAATTTTTTGCCAGGCGGTCTCGATTTTGGCAATTGCTTCATCGAGGTTTCCCTCGGCAGAAATTCCAGTGGATGTGGACACAATCAAGATAATTAATGTGATGGATTTTGTAATTAGAGTTCGCATAGGTTCTCTCCTCTTGGTATGGTTAAATTGTTATTTTTTGTATCTACTAACTACCTATGGTAGGTATTACCTTTATTGTGCTCATAAATCCGTAATGGTCGCTCAAGCGAACTTCTTTCCCGCTTGAAGTCTTGCCAGCAATAAGTGGTATGGTTTCGAGCACTTCGAAATAGTATGAAGGCGATTTCTTGGCATATATATGGTCTATGTTTGAGTCAATATTCATGAGTCTTATCAGGTCGGATACAATGACCAGTGTATCGTGTGCTACTTCACCAATTCTCGTGTTCAAGTCGCCAACGAGTAATACAAGATGTTCGAGCCAACAAGAAGCATTAATGAAGTCGGCTAATTCTCGACATTGTGCTTCTTTTACCTTTCTGTATGCAGGGTTGCCGTAGCCTGCCTGAAGATGTGTGTTATAAAAATCAATGATGCCCACATCTGGTATTTCGATTCGGGCAAGACCGCAGCCTTTTCCCGCCCACCAATCACCTTCCCAGAATTTATACCAATCCCCTGTGACTCTATATCTGTAAAAGAATACTTCGCGAATTGGGTATGCACTCATTGTGAGTTTTCCGCTCCCTACCAAGCCACTTCTGAAGTAGTAGTCATATTGGAGCCTCGAAGAGGCTTTTAACTTTTTGATTAGAAGTTCTCTTTCGCGTGGGACGAAGGCTTCTTGGAATCCGACTATGTCGGGGTCGAGTTCGCTTAGGGTACGGGCTATAGCGTCCATCCGTTCTTCTCTGTTTAGTCCCACTACCCATGTATTCTGAATATTGAAAGTGACGATTTTTAGTGTTATTGGCTTTTTAAATGCGCTTCTGGCTTCGTTTTTATATATGCTATTCTGGAAATTAGCAGGTTCGGGATTATACCTTTCACTGTAGATAGCAAGTCCCCAAAATCCGCCTATAACAAATATAATTGGGAGAAATATGAATACACTCCAAAACAATAAGTTTTTAATTCTTTCCATTCTGCCCGTCCTCTAAAATTTCATATAAAGTTGACACAATGTGTTTTGGCTCCCTATTGGTTAAGAACTTAATTTGCTCTCGGCAACTTGTGCCACTTGCTACGAGTTCTGTTTCCTGTGGTAAAGCGTCGATTAGTTTTTTCAGCATCTCGCCAACTTTTATGGATACATCATAGGTTTCTTTCATTAGTCCGAAAGCACCTGCCATCCCACAACAAGCGGAAGGGAGTATATGCAAATGCGAAGATGGTATGCAGTTGAAGAGTTTTTTCACAGTTTCTATGTATTTATTTGTTTTTGCGTGGCAATGTTGATGCACTGCGTATGATTTTGATTTAGTATTACTCTCAAAAATT
This sequence comes from uncultured Nitrospirales bacterium, assembly GCA_964655185.1. Lineage (GTDB taxonomy): Bacteria > Hydrogenedentota > Hydrogenedentia > Hydrogenedentales > Hydrogenedentaceae > Hydrogenedens. The sequence continues at coordinate 7,848 of CAZZMK010000294.1, forward strand.
GGTTTTAAGTGCTCAATTCTTTCTACTAAGAATTCTTCTATCAGAAAAGACCTGTCCGATATAGAGTGTGCAGATGGCAAACCTAATTCGGAATAATCCTCTTTGAACATAGAAAAGCAGGATGGCTCGAGGAATAATAATTTTTCCTTTTTATTGGATAGTAGTTCGATGTTTTTAGTTGCCTTCTTGTAGGCGGAGTCAAGATTGCCTACACTGAAGGCGGGTCTACCACAACATAGGTGATTAGGAATTATTTCAACTTCGTAGCCCATAGCGTTTAGAAGGTTAACCGTATGTATACCAATTTGTGGTTCGTAGTATCTTGTGAAGCAGTCATCCCAAAGGATAACCCGTTCTTTTGTATCCCTACCTTTAGGGACTGCAATCCACCCGCGATATTCGTTGTAAAACCATTTATGAAAAGGCTGTTTTGCAAACTCTGGTAAAGGCCGTTCTTTTGTGATTCCTGTAACCTTTTCAAGCAAACTCCTAAATAATCTATTTTTAAGACTGAAATTTACAAATGTTGGTGTCAATGAGGACAATTGACCGAGGAGTTCAAAGTTGCTTATGAGCCATTTGGTGGAATTGCGTAGGTATTGTGAACCGAGTTGGTGTGCGAGTTCTGCTTTAAGTAATGCCATATGTACATTTGATGGACACTCTATTTTGCAGGCTCTGCACGATAAGCAGTATTTTAAGGCTTCGAGAAGTTCTTTTGTGTGTAATGGGGAATTAGTAGTTCCTGTTTCTTCGATAGTATGCCTTATTATGTTTGCTCTACCCCGAGTAGACATAACTTCTTCTCTTATTGCAAGATAGGTGGGACACATTGTGGGTGTTTCTTTTAAGCAGGCTCCACAACCGTTACATTGCTCGAGGTTTCCGAGAAAATCCTCATCTTTGAAAGCGAATTTAAGTTTTGGCGTAAATGGTAAAGTAAGCGGTCTCCATCTGAGATTCTGGTCGAATTTGAATGTGTCAGTGTCTACTATTTTTCCCGGATTCATTAAATTAAGTGGGTCGAATACCCGTTTTATTTCGTTCATCAACTTGAACAGGTTATCCCCGAGTTGGTCTCTCATAAATTCGGAGTGAGCAATACCGACCCCGTGTTCTCCTGTAAATGTGCCTTTGTATTTCTTTACGAGGGAGAAGACTTCCTCTGCGAGTTTGCGGAACTTTTGAATGTCATCTTTATTATGTAGGTCGAGTATAGGCCTTACATGTAGTAGGCCCGCTGAGGCGTGTCCGTAGAATGAAGCCTGGAGTTTGTATCTACTCATTATTTCATTGAGTTGATGAACATACTCGGGTAAATCAGTAGGCTTCACTGCGGTATCTTCAATGCCAGTGGCTGGTTTGGCTGAACCTTTTCTGCCAGTGAGTAGCGATAGTCCTGCTTTTCTAAATTCCCAAAGTAGGTCTCGTTCTCGGTTACTCTTGCAAAGAATTGATTTGACGCCGAGTTGCAGTTTTTGAACTTTTTGAAGGGTTTCTTCGTCGGGGTCGAAAAACTCTACAAAGAGCAAGGATTTAAGGTTAGTGTTGTCCAGTTCTAACAATTCCCTGGCTTCTTCAAAGAGAGGTTGTCCTTTGGTTTGGTTGAACAAAACGTCGTCGATATGTTCAATACTTGCTGGATTGAGTTTCATAATAGGCTCAATAGCGGACATTGCGGAATCGATACTGTCAAAGGTGAACACAATCAATTTTCTATCGCCTGGGATTGGGACAAGATTTAGTAGTGCTTTCGTGATTACGCCGAGGGTGCCTTCACTACCGCCGAATAGTGGTACTGGTGATGGGTATTGCTTTAGATATTTATCTAATGCGTATCCGGGCCAGCGTTTGAGTATACCATCGTGGAAGACTGCTTTAATCTCATCAGCATAGGGAAGGACTATATCAGCAATCGCTTTGCTACCTTGCCAAGCGTCGGCATTGTCATTTGTTAGCAAATGAATGTTGCCGTAACAATCTACAAATTCAACTGCAAGTACGTGGTCTATTGTAACGCCGTAGTGATGAACAAAGGCACCTGAAGAATTGTTTGCTATCATTCCGCCGATGGTTGCTCGTGAACTTGTGGCTACATCGGGTCCGAACATTAGTCCGTATTTTTTCATAGCGTTATTCAATGTATCGAGGACAACGCCTGCCTCGACCCATACGCATCTGTTTTCGGGAGAAACCTCAAGTATGCGGTTCATATGCCTTGATAGGTTTACTATTACTCCATTGCCAATTGCTCCGCCTGATAATCCCGAGCCTGCTCCACGAGGAGTTACTGGAATCCCTTCTCCGCAGATGATTTTGAGAAGTTCACTTACTTCAGAAGTGTTTCTGGGGAATGCAACACCGGCGGGTAGGAGTTCGTAAATAGAAGCATCAGTTGCGAATAGCCAACGGTGTAGTTTGTCTGTTCTTAGATCAAATCTTGAGTATTTCTCCCCTATTTCAATAAGTTTTTTATACCAATTCATAATGACCTTATTCCTGGAGTTAGCACCTTAGTGAAGAAGATGTTTATGTTGGCATTTCGGGCAATTTAAAATGTATTTCTTCCTTAATAACTGTTATCTCTTCTACGGAAGATGGTTCTATGCTTTTGATGAATTCTATGACTTGCTGAACAAAATCTTCTGGTACTGAAGCACCAGAAGTTATAAGTATTGAATTAAAGTTTTTAAACCAATCAGGATTTAATTCGGAAGCATCTAATACGAGCAGGGTTGGTTTTCCCGTTTTTCTTGCAATTTCAGCAAGTCTTTTGCTATTTGCACTTTCTTTATCACCTACTACAATGACCGCGTCGACAGAGTTTACCAGTTCTTTGACTGCCTTCTGACGGTTGGTGGTGGCGTAGCAGATGTTCGAACTTGCTGGCGATTCGATATTTGGAAATCTCTTTTTCAAAATTTCTATTATTTCTTTGGAATCGTCTATGCTGAGGGTGGTTTGCGTGATGTATGCCAATTTTTCGGGATTGTCTATATGAATTTTTTCGGCTTCTTTTTTTGTGCTGATAAGTATACCTTTGCCGTAAGTCCAACCGAGAGTGCCTTTAGTCTCATCGTGGTCTGCATCTCCGATTAGAATTACTGTATATCCTTTGTCTGTGTATCTGCGAGCATAGATATGGACCCTCTCGACTAACGGACAGGTAGCATCTATAATTTTAAGTCGTCGACTTTGTGCTTTAGTAATGTTTTCTGGTGGGACCCCGTGTGCACTAAATAGGAGTATGGCACCTTCAGGCACTTCTTCTATAGACCTGACAAAAATGGCGCCTCGCTCCGCGAGAGAATTTACAACATGTCTATTATGAACTATAGGGTTGAGGATATAAACAGGCTTACCGAACTTCTCAAGGGCGAGTTCGACTGTTTTAATTGCTCGCTCAACCCCGGCACAAAATCCTCTCGGTTTGGCTACTACTATTCTCACTTGTGTTTTCCCAATACTTTTTGAAATGAGTTATTATTATACAAATTTTACGGCAGTGGATATTGATACGATTTTTGTGTAATTCAACACGAAATTAGAAAGTATTAGTTCCGAAGATGATGAGACGAAGAAGGCCTAAAATAATATATCTCAATACTCGGCAATCATACATAAACTTAGTCATAGCGTTGATTTTGATTGGAGTAATTGCCTACAGTTATTTTTTTGATACCGATTCTTCCCCTCCATCTTCTTCTCTTCCAGCCACAGAAACTATAGCGGAGACCAAGAGTCCCCAGGATGTTTCTTCCAATACTCCTCTTCCATCTTTGGAAACCAATATTCCACCTGCGGGAACAAACAATCCTGAGAGTATATATTCCCCATACAAAAGTAGTGGAAGTATTATTGTTAGTTTTACTTCCGGCGTTTCGTCTGTGGCGAATTCGGATGTTCTAAATACACTTGTGCCATTACTTCAGAATGCGCGCAGGAGCATCTATGGTGCTATTTATGATTTTGACTATGAACCTATTGCGGATTTGTTAATACAGAAGTTTCGGGAGGGCGTAGATGTGGGATTGGTAGTAGAGGCAGAGAATAGTTCAAAGCAGGCAATTTTAATGTGTGAGCAGGCGGGTATACCTGTTGTGAGGGATTTAAATAGTGCATATATGCATAATAAATTCTTTGTTGTGGATGGGATGTATACCTGGACTGGTTCCACTAACCTTACTTGGAATTGCCTTTTTTACAACAATAACAATAGTGTAATTGTAGCCTCACCGGAGGTTTCAGAGAATTACTTTGGGGAATTTTTAGAGATGTTTCAGATGAGGAGTTTTGGTAGGGGCTCACCGAGAAATACTATGTATGAGAATGTAAGAGTAGGTAATGCAGTGGTAACTGTTTACTTTGCCCCTGAAGATGGGGTAGAGGCAAAATTACTGGGCGAGATTAGTAATGCACGGAGAAATATTTATTTCTTAGCGTTTTCTTTTACATCTGGAGCAGTGGCTGAGAGACTTGTATTGGCACGGGGTAATGGTTTGGATGTAAAAGGGGTATTTGAGAAGAGAAATGCAGGGAATCCATCATCAAAAGATGAATATCTGGCTTCGATGGGGATTGAGGTTAGATATGACTCAAACCCTAAGACAATGCATAGCAAAGTGTTCATATTCGATGATGAAACGGTCTGGACTGGTAGTTATAACTTTTCCGAAAATGCAGATAAACGCAACGATGAAAATGTTATAGTTATTCGTGATAGCAGGATTGCTCAAGTATATATCTACGAGTTCAGTAGAATTTTTAATAGTGGGGTTCCTGTTGGAGTGAGATTTTAGTTAGGAAATGTAGTAATTGGAGAAATAAATATGGATAGAATACCTGAGCCGGAACTTATGGATGACCCTGCAGAAGCAGAGGCTTATGCTATCACCGATTTCTCGGATGTGAATGAAAAGTTTACTGAGAGGTTCACAGAACTTATGATTCAAAATTATGGTAAATCTGTTTTGAAGAGACATTTTGTGATGGCAGATTTGGGTTGTGGACCTGGAGATATTACTAATCGTGTGAGGTTTAGGCTTATGGAAGCGTTGATTGTAGGAGTAGATGGTGCTCCATCAATGTTGAAATATGCGAAGAATTATTTTGCTAATAGTAGAATAGATTGGATAACTGCGGATGCGAAGAGGCTACCTTTTCGGAGTTCTTCAATTGATGTAGTGTTCAGTAATAGTTTGCTTCATCACTTAGCAGACCCAATGCCTTTCTGGGATGAACTCAAAAGGGTAGTTAAGAAGAGCGGATTTGTTTTTCTCAGAGATTTACATAGACCAAATTCGCCCTCTGAGGCAAGAAAGATAGTAGAGATGTATGCTGGAGATGCTACCGATTTGCTTAAGGAAGAGTATTACAGGTCGCTATTGTCATCGTTTACGACAAGTGAGGTTCAGGAGCAACTCCGTAAAGTCGGGCTGGATAATTTTTGTGTTGAGAAGGTTACAGATAGACATTTAGATATATATGGAATTATAACCTGAAGTATATAAGAGGAGTGCTATGCGGTTTATACCGGTGTGGCTTTGGGGTGATGAGCCATTCCCGCCTGAATGGATGTGGGAAGGCTGGGTAGTGGCTTATGGCGGAGATTTGTCGCCTCAAAGACTATTAGATGCTTACAAGAAAGGGATTTTCCCTTGGTATGATGAGGGGGAGCCAATTAGATGGTGCTCACCTGACCCGCGTGCAATATTATCACCACGTAAATTGCATATACCACGTAGGCTTTGGCGGGAATGGAAGAAATTCGATTTTACCTTGACTGCGGATAAGGCTTTTGTTAATGTGATTACGCTATGTGCGGAGGTCCCACGAAGATATGAGACGGGGACTTGGATTACCCGCGATATGAGAGAGGCTTACATTACCCTTCACTTTTTAGGTTATGCTCATTCTATAGAAGTCTGGCGAGGAGACAATCTGGTAGGAGGGTTGTATGGTGTTGGGTTGGGTCCAATTTTTGTTGGTGAATCTATGTTTCATTTACAACCAAATACCTCCAAGTTGGCTTTTCTTGCTTTGTGTGGATATGCGATGGTTAATGGTATAAAAATAATAGATTGCCAGGTTGTCTCTGAACATCTTGAACAGTTCGGGGTGTATCCTGTTTCGAGGAAGAAGTATCTGGCGTGGCTTAAAACTAAATTGCCCAAAAAAATTCCTACCGGGAAATGGCAACTCGATATGGAGAAGGTTCATCAGGCTCTACTCAAACTCTGGCAAAATCAGAAGGAGTCCAATTGATAGGTATAATTTCAGAAAGTTGGAAGAGAGCATATTATCAATAATTTTTTTATATTTTTGATGCACGGTGATTTCACATTGTCTGATGTTTTTTGTGAGGGAATGTTTTGTCATTCTAAAATCGCATATTTTGTTTCCAAGCCATTGGAGGTAGAAAGATTCTATCCTGTACCGATAACATTGGCAAGTTTTATTTTGTTAAAATAACATCCAATAATTTCAACAAAGATTTACCCTTAGAGGAGTTTAAGTTAGATGAAGGTGGTAAGAATCTTGCCAGTGTT
>CAZZMK010000295.1:0-3508 GCA_964655185.1 uncultured Nitrospirales bacterium
CCTTTCAACAGAAAATATAGGTCCTGAAATTATAATACGCAATTTATCATAGTATTTCGCTAAATCTTTGTCTATAATCATATTAATACCTGTCTCAACGGTTTCTACATAACCTTTAGGAATTTCTTTCCTAAAATGTCCTATTCTCCATTTCGTTGTACACGGTAACCTTGCCAAAAGAGGTTCCGCTAAACCAAAGTAATCAATAATATGGGCATTAGGTCCAGCAAGAAATCCCGTGGCACCAATGGCTCCATAAACATAAACCTTCTTCCTATTAACTTCTCTTAACTTCCAACCTCGTTCAGCCCAACTATAACAAGGCATTCTTCTCTTTACTCTACCATAGTTTTGTAATGCTGTTCCCTGGAAGTAAAATTCCCTTTCGTTCCCCACACCGTGAGCAAGTTTAAAGTTCTTCAAATCACTGCCATAACTCAAGTCAGTGAAGATAGGCACTTCTGGTTGAACTATACTAATCAATACCAACAAAATAGCCACAAGTATTTTTCTAAAATAAATCTGATGAACATCAAAAAATTTCATTAATAAGAGAAGAGACAATAGAAAAGGAAGCGTAAAGAATCTCCCCCCCCATAAAACATCCATCTATCCACAAAATATAAAGACAATACAACACAACTCCGGTTGATAAAGCAAGCATAGGAAAAATATCTTTTCTATATCGTTTTTTCAGATTAAGCACGGAAACTAAAATGCCTAATACTATTACCACCAAAGTTATCGCGTCTTTATATATTGAATACCAGTAATACCACAACCCTTGTTTTATAAGTTCTATTTTTGGGATTCCCGCGCCGAGTTTAGCGTAAGCAGTATCTGGGAAAGGAAAGCCATAGTAGATAATAGAAAAGATCTCCCAACCTACAATAGGCAAGTATCCAAGGCATATATAAAAAATAGCCTTGAAACGGAATCTGTATAGATACCAAGCATAAAACAGCATAGGTAAGTAGATTAATAAACAATCAATCCTATTTAATCCCCCCAAACTGGATATGAAACTCAAAAATAGAATATCTTTACTCTTCAATTCCCTTTTATCAACAATCCTAAAAAAATACCCAACAAACAAAAGGAGTAATAAGTGAGATAAAGGATTTTCCAACCCGGAAGTTGAAAAATCTACAAATGCCCTTGAAAAAGAAGCAATAATAACTGCAATTATTGCACTTGTTCTTTTCAAACCTGTTCCGAATATAAGATACGAAACAACAATAACGGAAATCAGAATGTTTACAAAATGCCAAGTTAGAAATCCCTCTCAGGTTAAAGAGTATGCAATTATATTCAAAAATAACCACAAAGGATGAGTATACGCTTGAACGCGTTCCGAAATGTTCCATTTCAATCCATATCCATTGACAAAGTTATCCACGACCCTATAACTGATATATGCATCATCACACAACCACGCTGTGCGAATGAGTAAATATGTGTAGAAAAGCACAGCTGCTATTGGCAAAATAAAATTCAAAAGAAACCTAACTTTCGTCCCCTGTATATATACCATCTTCCCGAATTTATTCCCACTCTTTGAATATATTCTTTTTCAAGACTCTATGTGCCATAAACTCCAATGTACGAGTGTGAAAATTATAATACAGTATTCGATAACTTTAGCAAACTTGCTGGCGAGCCCATATAAAAAATTTGTCCATCTAAAAATCTATCCATTTTCGGTCGCTCTTTACAAGTTTAACCTTTTCCAGGCGGATGTGAATTTATAAGAGAAGGAAAATTCGGATGTGGGGTATATGAAGAAGGCGGGAATGTTATGTCCTTCAGCGAATTGGTATGCCTTTTCAAGTCCCATTACCATAAAGGCGGTGGCATAGGCATCTGCATAAGCACAGGAGGTATGTAGTACCGACACAGAGGCAAGTGTATGCAGAACGGGGTATCCTGTTGCGGGGTCTATCTCGTGTGAGTATCTCTTGCCTTCCCACATGAAAAAGTTTCTATAGTTTCCAGAGGTTGCCATTGCCATATCTTTAAGTTTCACGCTCCTAAAAACCTTTCTACTCATTGGTTCAGGAGTTTCAATGCCTACTGTCCACGGGGTACCGGGTAGTTTTTCGCCTCTAACCTTTATCTCACCTCCAACCTCTACCATATAAGAGGTTATCCCTTGGCTATCTAACAACTCGCACACCTTATCGACAGCGTATCCTTTTGCAACAGCAGACAAATCACATTTAGTTTGCTTATCTTCTTTAACAATCCCATCGGGAGTAATCCTTATCTTCTTGTAACCCACATGTGGCAATATTTCTTTAATTTCTTGTTCATCTGGAGGCTGAGTAATTTCTCTTTTGCCAAAACCCCACAATTCCACAAGGGGATATACGGTTATATCGAATGCACCATTTGTTTCCTCTGAAACTTTCAATGCTATTTCAAATACTTCTCTTAGTTCTTTTGATGCAGAAAAAGGATTTTCTTCTTGATAATTATTAAACTTCATCAATTCGGAATCGTCCTTGTAAGTAGACATTGATAAGTCTATACTATTTAGTACTGAATGTACGTGCGAGCCTAAACCCTCGGGAAGAGATTTTTCTACGGGCACAATAATCTTTATATGGTATGTAGTGCCCATAGTTTCCCCTGCAAGAGCATAGATCTTGTAAGGATAAGTACGATATGAGCAAGAAGAAAGATTTGTCAGCAGAATTGGAATTAGAGCAAAAATTAAAAGGGCTTCTACCTTCCTTTTTAGTAGAAGCCCTTTTACTGTCAGTATGATTTGGCTTAATCTCAACATAGTAATTTAACGATTATCCGAACTTATCGTAGGCTATCATATCATCTTCGACGCCGAGATTGTGTAACATATTGAGGCAAGCAGATAACATCAAAGGCGGGCCACAAATGTAATATTCAATGTCTTCTGGTGCAGGGTGATTTTTCAAATATTCATCATATAACACCTGATGAATAAACCCGACTAATCCTGTCCAGTTATCCTCAGGCAGAGGCTCGGAGAGTGCAATAAACCACTTGAAATTATCATATTGGCGTTGTAATTCGTCGAAATCTTCCTGATAGAAAATTTCTCGTTTGCTTCTCGCACCATACCAGAATGTAATTTTACGCTTGGTCTTTAGTCGCTTTAGTTGGTCAAATATATGCGAGCGCATTGGCGCCATCCCTGCACCACCGCCTATGAAGCACATCTCACGGTCAGTTTCTTTCGCGAAAAACTCGCCAAATGGACCTGATATAGTAACTTCATCGCCCGGCTTAAGGCTAAATATATACGATGACATAATTCCCGGGGGGATACCTTTACTACCTGGTGGTGGTAGTGCAATACGCACATTAAGCATAATAATACCTTTTTCTTCAGGATAATTTGCCATTGAATATGCACGAGTGACGGGCTCATCAGTAGAAGCGGTCAAATCCCACAAGTTATATTTATCCCAAACATCTCTGAACTGCGGGTCTACAACGAAATCACGGAAAGACACCTTAAATGGCG
>CAZZMK010000296.1:0-2801 GCA_964655185.1 uncultured Nitrospirales bacterium
AAATTTCATAACCAACTGGAACAGGTTCTACTAAAAAACACCTATACTCAAAATCTCTCGATAATTGTTTTTTAAGTAACTGGGCCTGAACTTTCGACTCAAGAACCACGAATAGAGTAGAACCGCTACCACTCATACAAACATATTCGTATCCCATCTTTTTAATATTATCTTTTATCTTGGCAATCTGGGGGTAAAGATTAAATGCGGGCTTCTCCAGCCTATTGTACAACACCCTTTTCCAGTTCTTCCTGGCTAACTCCAAAAGTACTTTCCTAAAATTATACGAATAATACTCAATTCCCTTCCTAACCCTTCTTATGCTAAGACTATTATGCCTATATACTTCCGCGGTAGACGAAGAAAGCCCTGGATAAATTAAAACTATGTAATATCCTCCTGAAAATGGCAACTTATTTACAATATCGCCAATCCCACCTACCGCACAAGTTCCTCCAATAAGAAAAAAGGGGACATCTGCACCCAACAGCCGAGCAAATTTAATAAGGTCATCATTGCTTAGCCCCAAATTCCACACCAAATTTAATCCTGCAAGTGCTCCCGCACAATTACTTGAACCTCCACCTAAACCACTCCCTATTGGTATAGATTTATGTAAGTGTATATTAATTCCTCTGTTGATTTTGAAAGTATTTTTAAGTAACTCAACTGCTTTAATTACTAAATTCCTTCTGTCAGTAGGCAAAGATTTATCATTTGTAGAAAAACACAGTCCATCACAAGAATCCTCTAAAACTAATTCATCATATAGACTAACATTTTGAAATATTGATTCAATCTGATGATAGCCATTCGGATATTTTCCTACTACATCCAGATATAGGTTAACTTTGGCGTATGTTATGATTTTTAACCTCATCATTCAAATCAAAAGTTGTTGTTTTACTGAATCCTCGAAAACAAAATAGAAATAATGATATATATCCCTAATAAACCTGCTATGACAAAACCTATTGTTCCCAAAGTCCTAACTGAGGATGAGGTAGTAATTAATAGACTCGAGCCAACTATCAAAGATGCGGTCAATAAACTCAGGGAAATTCTACTACTTGATTTATCAATTGTATTAGATAATTTATCTAGATATTCGTGATGGACCTTCACCTTAACTTCACCGGACCTAATCAGGGTACTTATTTCTGTTAAATTTTCAGGTAACTCCAATAAAAATCTCGAAAAACTCTCTAAATATCTATACAACTCCTTGGCAACATTTGCTGGTTCGTAAAGTCGAAGCAAAAAATTTTCTAAGTATGGCTTAATGATAGAGACAAAATCCAAGTCTGGGTCTAAAGACCTACCCACGCTTTCTACAGTAGCGAGTGCTTTGAGAAGTAGAGTAAATCTTGGTGCTAATTCTAAACCGTTTTCTCTAAGTATCTGAATAGCCCGCTCAATACCTTTCCCTACTTGACCGCTACTTAGAATCTGTTGAGCCTCAAAAGCAATAAAGTCTGAAATTTCGTGCTCAAATGTTACTATGTCAGGCACAGTGGGTTTAGCGGTCAAAGCAAGTATTGCCTCCACGCAAGCGTGCGCATCCTGCTTAAAAACAGCCATAAGCAAATTTGAAAGTAACTTCACATCCCTCTCGTCTATATACCCAGCCATACCGAGGTCTAAAAAAGCAATGGTATTATCGTAGGTGATAAATATATTTCCTGGGTGAGGGTCTGCATGAAAAAATCTATGCTCACACACCATTTTACACAGAATTTCACATCCCAATCTTGCTATTACCCTTCTATCACACCTTCTTTTCTCATATTCCTCAAATTGGTCAACCCTGACCCCATCTATCCAATCCATAGTAAGGACTTCAGAAGTTGAATGAGTCTTATAAACTCGAGGCACTACTACATTCCTAATATCAAGCATATTTTTTCTAAACTGATTAATTATCCTTGCTTCTATAGAAAAGTCGAGTTCCCGTCTAATAGAGCGTGAAAATTCCCTAACTATACCAGTAGGTCTTAAAAAACTAACCTCAGGTACTTCTTCCAACCATTGGGCAATAGTCATCAACAACTGAATATCTGATTCGATTATAGATTCTACCCCCACCCGCTTAACCTTCACTGCTACAGGGGTACCATCAGGCAAAACTGCTCTATGAACTTGGCTTAAGGAACCCGCTGCTACAGGTTCGGGCTCGAGTTCCTTAAATACCTCATTCAAAGGTTTATTAAGCGACTTCTCAACGACTTCCTTCACGCTTTCAAAAGGCATAGGAGTAACTTTATCTTGAAGCAAAGAAAGTTCTTGAGCAATAGAATAACCTACTAAATCGGGGCGAGTGCTCAATACTTGCCCCATTTTTATAAATGTTGGTCCTAACTCTGTAAGGGCGCTCCTAAGCCGTTCCCCCCAACTTGCATCTATTGTAGGAAAGCCTTCTTTGATTTGCCGATAGACTTGCCACGGCAATTTTTGAAGTAGACCCAAGCGAGACAATAAATCGTAGAAGCCATATTTTGCAAATACCTGAAATATTTCACCAAGTCTTATAGTGTTAAGAGCGTGTCTGTAGAATCTCGGGTATATCACATCTTTTTTGCCTTAACTTTTATTCACTATATATAAAAATCTATTCAAATAATAATTCAATAGTTTCCACAGATGATTTCAAACCAATTCGTATAAAATTCCCAGAGTAATTAATATTCTTATATTGTTTCCCATCCGTTGTAACCTTTTGCAACTTCAATTGAGAGGGAATATATAAAATCAATTCTTCACCACTACCAAAAGATGAGTTAAAACTAATAACTAATCTTTTT
>CAZZMK010000297.1:0-8527 GCA_964655185.1 uncultured Nitrospirales bacterium
GTATTAATTTAGAATTTTTGCTAATTATGATAGATATATCCTTGCTATTATTACTGGGATATGGTATATTTAATATAAATTTTAATATGGAGATTTTGTAAGTGAACGAGAGCGGAGGCACTGGGAATAGTAATCAGCCTGCTTATATCTTTCAGGCGGTTTGGTTCAAAAAGCCTCATGGGTCAAGGCGCTATCGCACTTATCTTGAGTCTGCAAATCCGATAGCGGCAAAGTATGGAGCCAGAAGGTTAGTTGGTTTGATTCCTAAAGAACTAATCAGAGGAGATTTCAAGCCTGATTATATGTGCATTATAGAATGGCCCTCTATTGACCACTATTATCAATTCCTAAAAGACCCGCATTACCAAAGTATCGCACCTATGCGTGATGAGGCGGTGGAAAAGGTGGTTACAATAGATTGCTATCGTATTTCATAAGAGAGAATTTATTATTGCCTCATAGAAGTTGCAAATTTTTTGTGATGTCAGTTTCGGATGAATGAAAATTCCCTGTCTTTTTTATCAATCCCACTTGACGCGTAGATACATACTCTTTAATTGTGTAAGTTGGTAGTATCCGTAGTGGGATAATGTAGCACCTCTGCCAGTGTCCTTTACCCCTGTCCAGGGTAGTGCGGGGTCTAAGTAGTCGCATCTATTCATATAGAATGTGCCAGTCTCTATTCTCTCTCCAATTCTTTTTGCTCTATCTAAATCCTGGGTCCAGATTGAGGCAGTGAGACCGTAAGGGCTATCGTTCATCAAAGCAATTGCTTCTTCGTCGTTCTCTACTGGAAGTATGCCTATAACGGGTCCGAAACTTTCCTCTTGCATTAGAGATGATTTTTGCGGTGCATCAATTACCACCGCAGGTGCGAAGAACCAGCCATTTGATGGTTTCTCGAATTCATCTGGGCTTACTACAAGTTTCCCACCCATTGCAACTGCTTCTTCCACTTGTTTTTTCAAAAAATCTCTTGCGGATGAAACTGCCAAAGGTCCGAGAGTAGTTTTTCTTTCCATAGGGTCACCAAGTTTGTATTTCCTGGTTAATTCTACAAAAGCATCTACAAAGTCTTTGTAGATTGGTTTTTCCACATATATTCTTTCTACTGCACAGCAGGATTGTCCAGCATTATAAAATGAGCCATCCACACAATTTTCTACAGTGAAATTGAATGGTGCATCCGCACATACATATACAGGGTCTTTTCCACCCAATTCTAAGCCTTGATTTATGAATCGAGTAGAGGCACTTTGCACAATCTCGTGTCCACCTCGCACAGAGCCCGTGAACGAGACAAAGCCAACTTTCGGATGTTTGATTACCGCATCTATTACCTGGTGGTCTGCAATTATATCTTGAACTAATCCTTCGGGTGCTCCAGCCCGCTCAAAGGCTTCCACAAAGGCTTTTCCGCATAGAGGTGTTAGCCTTGCGTGCTTTACTAACACTGCATTCCCAGCCATTACTGCGGGCACTATTACATTCACAGCAATAAGTAGTGGGTAATTCCATGCGGCGATGTCGAGGACTACTCCTATCGGTTCGTGACGAATATATCTAACAAATCCTGGCTTTTCTGGGAGATATTCATCTTGAAGTGTTTTCTCCGCTATGTCAATCATATATCTTGCTCTGTCGAGCATCGTGTTAATTTCATTTTGCGATTGCCATAATGGTTTTCCCATTTGTTCCGTAATTTCTCGTGCTATCTTATCCCTTTGTTTTTCGAATTCCACCATAAATTTGTTGCAAAGTTCTCTCCGTGTTTCAAAGGATGTGAATCTCCATTCCTGATAGGCTTTATATGCCTTTTCTACCTTATTAAATGCGGATTCAACTGTGTCCATCGGAAAAGAATAAACCTCTTTTTCCGTATATGGATTAATGACTTTCAATTCTTTTACTGCCATAGGCAATTCCCGTAATTTTAGTTTTTATTGATTTGATTGTTTTAGGTTTGGGACTATATTAAATCAAATGAACCAACCCTGTTTCTAATTCATAGTATGCAGGGACAATCTTAATTGTACCTTTATTGTGTAGTTCGGATATGCCAGGACTTCTTTTAAGTATTTCCTGAGTTACATACACCGCGTAGTTTTTTGACGATATGTTAACAATTTCGTTTTTGGATAGGTTTGAATTAAGTTTGTATGTTTGACTTACATTCGGATGAAGAATATCTAGTAATTTTTGGATGTTAGGTTCAGGGGAGTTTTCTTTATTTTCCTCCGCGCTTGGTTTAAGAATTTGCTCTACTACTGCGGTAATTGCCCCGCATTGAGAGTGGGACATTACGAGTAATAGAGGCGTATTTACATGCAAAATCCCATATTCTATCGTTGCAAGAGAACAATCAGACAACACATTGCCTGCGAGCCTTGCTACAAAGATATCCATAATACCACAGTCAAAGATTATTTCCGGCGGGACCCGACTGTCAGAACAGGTAAGCACTGTGGCTATGGCATACTCTGCTTGAGAAGATTTAGAAGCAAGTTCCCTCCGTGATACATCAGCATTTGGATGATGGCTCTTGCCTTCTACAAACCTTTTGTTCCCTTCTAATAACCTTTCTAAAATTGCTTGTGGAGAAGGTTTTTGGTCAAAACTCATAATTGATACTCCTTTTGTTAAATTTTGAGGGAATTATAAACGAATGCTTTCTTAATATACACTAAATAGGTTTGGTAAGTGAATTGGGTAGGATTACAGCACTATTCCTTTTAACCTCTCAGAGTTGTCGAATAGCCAACACGCAATTTTGTTGAGTGTTTGTATCAATGAAATTTCTGGTTTCCAGGCAGATATCGATTCTATTTTTGATGTGTCAGTAATGTAATACTTTACATCGCCGGGACGAGTATCTGGGTTATATCTGATTGGAACTACTCGACCTGTAATTTGGTGGGATAAAGATGTTAGTTCATTTAGTGAAAAACTTCGTTTTACTCCACCACCGACATTAAATACCTCTTTATTTATTGACGAGATATTTCCCATTTGCCATACGATTAATCTACATAAGTCTTCGATATCGAGTAGGTCTCGCACTTGTTTACCTTGTCCGCCAAAGCCAATGTATTCTATAGGTTTTCCCGAGATATGATTTGCAAGCCATAGTGTAACTACCCCTTGGTCAACTTTACCCATTTGCCACGGACCTGCGATTATCCCGCATCGATTAATTACAACTGGGATGTCGTACATTTCTGCGTACTCTAAAGCAACAATCTCAGCAGAAAGTTTAGTGGCTCCGTATAATGTGCGGGGACCTTTTAAAGGAAACTCTTCTGATATACCTTTTTCTGAAAAGCCCGGTATATTAATCTTTTCATATTCTGGTGTGAATCGAGTTTCGGTCTCAAGATAAGGTAGAGAATTGATTATAGAGTATGGATACACCCTGCTTGTCGATAAGAAAATAAATGAAGATTTGTTTTCTTTTGCCCAATCCAGGCAATTTATAGCACCTGTTAAATTTGACTGGACAAGGTAGTAAGGAGAGGAATGAAATCCAGCAAGAACAGATGGCTCTGCGCTACACTCTATTACCCAATCACAGGGCGGGATTTGTAAGAAATCGGTAGGGTTTCTAATATCCCCGTGGATGAATGTAATATCTTTCTCTTTTAGCCTTTTCAGGTTTAGTTCAGAACCCCTTCTATGTAGGTTGTCAAAAGCAATAATGTGGGCATTGGAGTAATATTCTTTAAGGTATATACATATGTTCGACCCGACAAACCCTGCTCCACCTGTGACTAAGATGTTCACATAACAATCCTCGTCTATCAAATAGTTTTCATCTTATCAATAAGTATTATACAAATATTCGTTGAAAGTCTAATTTTTTATATAAAAGTTTATGAGTAATTTCCCCAATTTGTTGATACAATGATAATTGAGGCAGTAATGCTTTAATAACACTTAAAATAAGGATATAAGTTTATGGCAAAAGTTCAGATAAATAGAAGAGTGTTTTCAATAATGTTGTTGGTTGGGTTTATTGTAACTCCAATACTATTCATAGCCTGCAATAAACCTATTCCAGAGGGGGAAATTCCATCCGAAGGAGAGTGCCCCACGGAAGGAGAGTTGCCAGAGGTGGAAAATCCTCTTCATGGATTAAACTTTAGTCCGTTTACTGAACTAAACCAAGACCCCAATTGGACTGTAATCACTGAAGAACAAATTAAAGAGAAACTTAATATTGTGTCTCCGTATACGCATTGGCTCAGAACATTTGGATGTACCAGAAACTTAGATAAGGTAGCAAGATTAGGCAGGGAATGTGGCAAGAAGGTGGCAATAGGCGCTTGGCTGAGCAGGGATTTACAAGCAAATGAGACAGAAATTGAAAGTTTATGTCAATTATTAAGAAAAGGACTTGTTGATTTAGCGGTGGTTGGAAGTGAAACACTTTTGCGAGGAGATTTGACTGAAGAGCAATTAGTCTCGTATATCCAGAGAGTTAAAGCATGTGCAAATGGAATCCCCGTGACTACAGGCGAAATTTACCAAAATTATATTAGACATCCTGCTCTTGTAGAGATTTGCGATGTTATCTTCGTAAACATCTATCCGTACTGGGAAGGAATAAATGTTGCATATGCAATGTATTATGTGGATTTGAAAATTGAGGAGTTAAAAAATGTAGTAGGGGATAAAGAAATCATTATTTCGGAAACTGGTTGGCCCAGTGATGGCAATACTATTGATGAAGCAGTGCCAAATCTTGAGAATGCAAGATACTATCTCATTAACTTCGTATCATGGGCGGAGTCTAAAAATATAAAATACTTCTATTTTGAAGCCTTTGATGAACCGTGGAAGGCTAATTATGAAGGACCGCAAGGAGCACACTGGGGAATATTCGACCGCTTCGGTAATATTAAGACGGGATTTGAAGATGTATTCGAAGGCGTAAGGATAGAGGATAACTGGAGTGGAACGGAAATAATTGGCGGGGAAGGGATACCTGAGATTTTGTTAACATACATACCCCCGGTAGGTTCTGAAAACTTTTTGCTCGGTAGTGTAAGACACGTTGTGCCGAGATATAACCGTATAGCCACCTTTATTTTTAATGGAGGTGGTTGGTGGAATAAACCAACCTGGGACACACCTACAGTTCTAATAATGCCTGACGGAACCTGGAGTTGTGATATTGTAACTCATCCTAATGATGTAAATGCTGCGAAAATTGCTGTGTTTATTCTTCCACAAGATATCGTTCCTCCAAGGATGAGTGGAGAATCTGTCCTTCCTCAAGAGTTATATAACCTCTCTCTTGCATATTTAGAAGTATCTCGCACATAATTATCTAAATAATCCAAATATAAAATATGTTTTTAATTAATTTTTTACACTGAAAAGGGGCTTTATCCTCAATGAAGATTAGTAGAAGATTTTTTATTAAAACTGGTGTGGCAAGTCTATTAGTATTCGCTCCCGAGTATAACTTGAATGCAGGAAGTGCTGACAAAACCGCACGAAGGTATAATGTTTCTATGAGCATTGAAGCACTTGAGAGAGACCCTGATTTAGTAAATATATTTTCCAGTGCGGGCGTCTCAGAAATATGGATGTGTGGTTTTTTGTATGGGCATTGGTATTTCACCCCTGAATCTATTGCGAAATGGAAAAAGATAATAGAAAACGCAGGGATTAAGATAAGTGTAATTAATGTGCCTTTGGGGCATCCTGGTGACTCATTAGGAAGTTATTCAGGTGAACTCCCACTTACACCTCCCAACCACTGGTCTATTGCTGTAGACCACTCAGGCAAAAAGTTTGTCGGGACCTCATTACATTCCCCTGCGTGCGAAGAGAATAAAGAGGCTGTAAAAATACTAAAGGGCATTGGAGTTAATAGAATATTTCTGGACGATGATTTCAGACTTGCTCAATCTCCAGGGCAAATTTGTGGATGTTTCTGTGAAGAGCATAAGAAAAAATTTTTGAATTTATATGGATACTCAGAAACGAACTGGAATGAACTCATAGATGCGGTGGCAAACAGGAAATTCAATAAGGCACTAAAAGACTGGGTCGATTTCAATTGCGATTTGTTGACGAGTTGTTTCATAGATATGGAAAAATGCACAGAGGGTTTAGATTTGGGAATAATGGTTATGTATATGGGCAGTGAGAAGGCAGGGATAAGGCTCTGGGATTATAAAGATAAAATGTTCAGAGTTGGCGAAGGGGCGTTTAATGATAACAGTTTTCGCTCGGTCAAGAACAAATGCGATGAACTATTTAGTGTGCTTTTTCACAGGCGGTTCGTATTACCAGAAAATGCCTATAGCGAAACTACCGCTTTCCCTGCGGATAAATTATCCGCAAAAAATATTTGTGCAAAATTGGTAATATCGACAATGGCAGATGTGAGAAATACGATGTATATGAGTGGAATTCAGCACTTTCCCAAAACACATTGGGAAATGCTCCCGAAGTATATGAAAAAACAGGCAGAGATACATAGTCAGATTGCAGGACATAAATTAGCGGGACCATTGAAACATTATTGGGGCGAAAGAAGTAGGTATGTAAGCAATGATAATCCGTATAGTTTGTTTTTGGCTCTGGGTATACCATTTGAAGTGGTCGAAAAAGTTAGTCCAGATGGGTGGACATTTGTTTCGGATTATGATTTAGAGGATATTAGTAATGAGTGTAAAGCCTCTTGTATAGCCCGGCGTGAATGGAAAGATTTAATTTTTGTTCCCGAAGATTTGAACTCACTTTTCAAATTTAAGAGGGAAATTGTAAAGAATCTCAAAGATATTCCTTATATTGTTGAAGAAGAACCGATTGTATGTGCGTGGTATCCAACTGCAAAGAAAGTTTTAGTATGGAATCTCTCCGAGGATTTCAAAAAACTAACATTACGAAGAGGTGAAAAAACTTTTAGTTTCGAATTAGAAGGATTAGATTCTGCCCTGTTTGATGATATGTCAGATTGAAAGAGGTCGCTTGGGAATTGGAGAGGATGGAAATTCTACTGTATTGAGTAATGTGAAGTTAAGTTTATATTGTTGGTATACTTACCGAAGTTGCTAACTTAAAATACAAAATCAACACTAACCTTGAGGAGGGTGCTACAATGGCAAACGAAGGTATTCTAAACGCATGGCTTTATGGTGGAGAATGCAAAAGTGATTTACCCAAGCCAGAACGACCTGTGCATTTCGTCTTATTAGGTGCACCAGGGGTTGGCAAGGGGACTCAGGCAGAGTTTTTGCATAAGAAATATGGTGCAGTCCAACTATCTACCGGCGATGTGTTCCGCGCTATAAAGAATATGCCAGAAGATACACTCACACCCGCTATGAAAGAAGCGATGGATGCTATGAAAGCAGGAAAACTCGTATCTGATGATACCGTCATTAGCATAGTTAGAGAAAGGAAAGGATGCCTTGCAAGTGGGTACGGCTTCTTACTTGATGGATTCCCGAGGACTGTATATCAGGCTGAAGCACTAAAAAAATTACTCGATGAACTTAATATAAAATTGGACGGTGTCCTTAATTATACTCTGGATACGGAAGAAGTAGTTAAGCGACTGAGCGGAAGAAGAACCTGTAAACAATGCAAAACTACATTCCATGTTATATTCAATCCGCCAAAGGTAGAAGGCGTTTGCGATAAGTGCGGTGGTGAACTTTTCCAGCGTGAAGATGACCGTCCTGAAGCAATTCGTGTACGACTTCAAACCTATGAAGAGAGCACCGCACCACTTGCAGAATATTACGAAAAAGAGGGCTTGCTTATAACAATATCTGCAGAGGGTTCTCCTGAAGAGGTCTTCAAAAGAACAGAAAGTATACTCAAAGAAAAATTAGGATTGTAACCATCAGTAATTACCTTCCGCTTTGAATATATCGGTTAAGAAAAAGATAAGATTCCCCAATTAGTCGTCTAATGTAAGACTTAAAAACAAAGTTTTTGCAGATATGTTTTTAATATCTTGTATTCTGAGTTAATATGTGCTCCTGATTGGAGAATTACAGATAGTAGGTGGATAAGGTATTATTAAGAAGTTATTTTTTGCTTCGTTCTCTAACTAAACAGTATTTTTCATGATTTCTGTTTTTCCAATTATTAGTCTACATTTTTGGTTTTTGATTTAAGAGATGAAAAAATTAGGTAATTCCCCTAATATATCCACTGGAGTACATATGGAATAAAGATGTAGGATAGAACTAATCCAAAGATAAGACTAAACCCAAGAGAAGTATTATAATCAACTTAACTAAACTTGTCTACATTACCTCATCAAACGAGAAATCAGAATAGTTACTAAAACAGCAAAAGCCATCCTCAAAACCTCTCAATACTGCCCCTTATATGGTAGTAATTCTGTTGAGATGAAAAAACATTCCTCATTTCCCTTAAATAAATCGAGCAATTATTCTTAATATACAATATCTTGTATTGGAGAATTCTCGTAGTGGTACAAATAGTGTTTTGAGATCGAAAATATGCAAAATTTTGCTTTATTGTTTTTATAGTTTTG
>CAZZMK010000298.1:0-7560 GCA_964655185.1 uncultured Nitrospirales bacterium
CTGCAATACTACTTCCGGCTCTTGCTCGAGCAAGAGAGGCTGCACGAAGGTCAAGTTGTCAAAACAATCTTAAGCAATGGGGACTTGTCTTTAAGATGTATGCAAATGAAACCCGAGGGGAGCGGTTTCCAAGATTACTTGTAAGAGATGGCACCCAGCCAATATTCAGAGACTGTGATTCCCCCGACCCTACTCTCACAACCTACTCAAGTGGACTGTTTATTGCCATTGGTCCTGACACAACAACATTGTATCCTGAATATCTCACAGACCCAGCTATTTTCTTCTGTCCCTCTGACGCTCAAAGCTCTATCAATGACATAACTAATGATGCAACGGGGGAAAACACAGCAGGCTGGCTTTGCACAGACGCAAACTACGGTGCTGCTGCAGTAGATGAAAGTTATGCGTATCTTGGCTGGGTAATAGACAGAGGCGAAACTACAGATAACCCTACATCATTTGGTCCTTTACCTCCTTACCTCCCGAATCCTGTCACAGGACCGGCTCAATTGGTGGAATTAGCAACGCGGGCATTTATTCCAGTTTTTATGAATCCATCCTTATGGCCACAGTATGTAGATGCTGACATTGAGGTCACCCAAGGATATGGCAACGGCGGAAGCAACACCATATATAGACTGAGAGAGGGTATCGAACGATTCCTTATTACGGACATAAATAATCCTTCCGCATCTGCTCAGGCTCAGAGCACTGTGTGGATTATGTTTGACCATGTGTCTACAAATCCTTCGGGGTACAACCATATTCCTGGCGGTTCTAACGTATTATATATGGACGGGCACGTCGAGTTCATTAGGTATGTTGCAGAAGACCCTGCTAACCCAACGGGCGGAAGCAAAGCCCCAGTTAATGCTGGTATCGCTCAGGTAATTGGACTCGTCTACGATTGGGCAAACTCATAAAATTTTACTCCTTCCCCAAAGTATAGAATAAACCATATAGAATGTGGTATTCTAATATTCAAAAGGGGCGCCCGTAGCTCAGTTGGATAGAGCACTTGCCTCCGGAGCAAGGGGTCGTGGGTTCAAGTCCCGCCGGGCGCGCATTTTTAGTTTTAAAAATCAAAGCAAAAATTTGACTTAAAAATTTCCCTTTGCTAAAATAGACACAGTCCCTATTAATGGGGGTAATAACAGCAAACTCACAGAACTTAAAAGAGGAGAAGAACTATGAGCAAAAAAACTCTTATCAACTCGATTGTGGCTATGTTATTCTCAGTAGCCATTCTCTCTCTCTTCTCGGGTTGTCCTCCTGTGGCTCCGTGGAAAACGACGACTTTAGAAATTGGCGGCCCATTAGTAACAGATGTCCTCAAAGCATGGGAAACTAAATGGTATAAATTTGAGGTAGAAAACGATAATACCCCTTATCTCTTAATTTTTAAGAACCTTGGGGATGTAGAAGATGCATGGCTCGGGTACCAAAGAGCCATATTTTATGAATCTAAAGATGGTTTAGTTCTCCTTGAATCTATAACAGTTCCACCCCAAGAACCTGCAGAAGCAATCATAATCGAAGATAAGGCAAGAGAATTTAAAGTGGCTCCATACAAAGGAACCTACTATATCCGTATGTATGGCTATGCACAACCGGTTTCTGAAAATAAGAAATATGAACTGTATTACGCAATTGGGCTTGCCTCACCAGAAACATATTCAGGTGCGACTTCCATCAATGTGGGTAGTACCGTAGAAGAACTCATAGTAGGGGACATTTATAAAATCTACAGACTTGAAATGTCGGTAGGTAGTGCTTATAGATTACAAATAAAAGGTACCCTCAACGAAGACATATATGGCAAGCCTGAAGATAACTGGAAACAACAACTAAGCGGTAGCATAGTTAGAGTGAATGAATATAATGAGGAGATAACTATAACAGAGAATCTTAATTCTATCGAAGACTACCTGTTCCTTATTCACCCCGACGATAAGAATAAATACTACCTTGTTTTAACAGGCAAGGGCGAAACCTCTTCAGCGAGAGTCAAAATTACTTTAACAAATGTAACTGTGGCAGTAAATTCAGGAGAGAACCCTACAGTTACGATTAAAGGCTTAGACGAAAAAGCACTTAAACTTAATGTAAACTCAAATAGTTCTTACAGACTGAAGACAGAGGTATCTGGTCCCAAACCCAGTGTGAATATAAGTTATCTAAAAGTAAATTCGAATGGAACAGTTTCTACATTCTACACAATAATGGATATGGATATCTTCACAGTGCCAAATGACAATAAGGATGTATATTATGTAGTGCTTTCAGGTACTTCCAAAGCCACAGATGCAAATGTAAAAGTTACCTTTGAAGCAGTTCCTCAACAATAAATAGAACTTTAAAGATTTTACCGATTGCCTTTCGGGCTGGGAAAGAAAAGGTCCTTTCTCAGCCCTCTTTTATATTATAATAAAGAATGAAATGTTAAATTCTTGATTTGTTATGTGGGAAAGTATTAAATAAATGTCTTTTCTACTACTTCTAATTACCTACATAACATTTACTCAGTCTGAATACTATACTGAGAAAGTACCTCATAAAGAGCACTATCGCATTTTTTTATGCGCTGACCCTCAAATAGGTCCCGCTGATAGTCCTGTGGGTTTCGAAAGAGAATTGGAGGACCTCCTAAGAAGGTTTGTAGATATTGCAAATAGCGAAAAACCTGACTTCGTAGTTTTCAACGGCGATTTAGTAGCGTTTCCTAAAAAAGAATATTTTGAGGCATTCGAAAAAGCAGTTAGTTCTCTCACTACGCCAATAGTAATTGTTCACGGAAACCATGATGGTAAAGCAAAAGATGGCCTGTTTTGGGAATTACAGAAGCGTTTATGTGGATTTCAAGCATATGATTATGCATTCGATTGCGGGAAATGGCGAATTATAGTTCTTTGTGCACCTGAATTACTCACCGAAGCATACACATTCGAGCATCAAATTGAATGGTTAAATACCGAATTACTCAATGCATGGCGAAGACCGGTAATGGTATTCTTGCATTATCATTTGTTGCCTGTAGGACTATCACAACTCGAATACTACACTTACTCTAAGGTACAAAAAAATAAACTACTCGAGACAATAGTTCGATTTGGTAATGTTCAATATGTCTTTATGGGGCATATCCACAACGGGATTAAAGCATCAGTCAAAACTGGATGGGAGTATCAAGGCACTAAATTTATTGTTCTGCCTACTATAGTGCCTGGAAGGGCTTTTGGTGAAGAATATCCCGAGTTTGCCTACACCGGCAACCGAGGATTTTTTGCTGAACTTGTCTTGAATGGTTCACAGACAGAATTATACGGAAGACAAATAGACAATACAATCAAATATCGCTATCCAGACCAATTCCCTATCTTCACAATAGACCGAGACCCTCGTGCATTCAAACACTGGAATGAGTTGCCAAAATCGGACGATATAGAAAATGGTGACTTCGAAAATGGACTTCTAAATTGGTTCTACCCATACAGATATATTTCTGACGAGAATCCGGGCTTCATCTATGAAGTATTATATTCACCTAAATTTAAATCCCAATCTTTACACTTATTCGTAAGATACAAAGGAAATGCATGGCAATATGATGAGTCTATGGACTTTTACAAAGTTGTTGCTCTTAAACCAAATCAACCCCTTCCTACATTGAAATTAGAATATTACTCCCCAAACGAGGAAAAAAGTTTCTACGGCGGAGGTTTTATCAGAGTGGTTCTTTTTTCTGACAAAAAAATTGAGGCAATGTGGCTGGGACACTGGGGCGCGAGGGAAGAGAGAGTAAAGCATCTACCTAAAATTTGGAACTACTTAGATGAGCCTGAAGGAAAACTTCAATGGTACGAAAAGGCAATTCGCCAAGGTAGACTCATAAGTATTAAACTACCCGATTATGGATATAGGACTCACCAATTGGTCTTGAATATCTCTCAGATATTCTCTCTCACTCGGCCTGATTATAAACCATCTGCTAATTTAGTTGTCATTCAATTCGGAGTTTGGTGTGGAAATGAAGAGGGTTCTTTCTCTGGTGCGTGGTTTGATAACTTTCAGATAGTATATGACACTAACATACCATCCACAATAGATAATTTGCCAATGAGCCCATCAATGTTTGAATCTCTCCCGCCTTATGGGATTTGGTACAGATATGGATTTGACAAATAAGTTTTTTGGAGAGATAACTTTAGGCTATTTCGTCGAAAAATAGCCCTTGAATCTTTTGCCACTTAGCCAGAAATTTTAACCATTCTTCAGGCGGGATTTGCTTAACTACTTCGTTCCTCGCATTTAGAATTTGTATCACAATACGTTTAGTCTCTTCGTCAAGTTTTAATCGCGTACTTGTAATTGGAATTTCTACCTTCTCCTTTTTACCCCCAAACTCTACTCCCAAAATCAATTTCCCTTTTCCTGTTTCTTTACCTGCTCCTACTCTCGAAATCTCAGGTGTTGTTTGTTCATTATTTGTTTGGGAAATTTCAAAAGTAACATTCGTTTGTAAAATGGAAGTAGGAGCAGGTAAGGCAATCCTCGATTCAGGGCTGGTCAACCCCAATATTATTTGAGTATTTGTTCCCGGTGAAATACTCATATTCCTTACCTGCCCCTAAATAGGAGATTAATTAGTTACCTTAGTAAAGCAAGCGCAGTTTGTGGAACTATGTTCGCTTGAGATAACACAGCGGTTCCTGCATTAAGCAGGATTCTGTTCCTGGTGAACATAATAGTCTCTTTAGCTATATCAGCATCCCGAATAGCACTTTCAGAAGCAACTGCATTTTCTTCTTGAATGGCTAATGTATTAATTGTAAACTCAAGCCTATTCTGATATGCACCTAACTTGCTTCTCAAAGTGTTGACGCTTTTGAGAGCATCGTCGACCTTCCCTATCGCCGCTACCGCAGATGTTATATTCGCGAGAGTAATACCACTAACTCCAAGTGTACTTGCATTCGCTGCCTCAATGACTATAGTAAGGGTTTGTCCCTGATTGGGACCTGCTTGAATTATCACGCTGTTGGTAGCACTTAAAATTCTTATCGAGTTAAACTCGGTATCATTTGCAATCATATTTATTTGTGAAATGAGTTGCTGTACCTCTGTATCCAACGCACTTCTATTATCTGAACTCAGAGTGCCATTTGCCGCCTGAACTGCCAGTTCCCTTATCCGCTGTAGGATATTAGTCGTTTCGCTGAGAGCACCTTCCGCAGTTTGAACCAGGCTGATTCCATCTTGTGCATTCCTTTGAGCGACCTGCGTCCCCCTAACCTGCGCCCGGAAATTTTCCGCAATAGCAAGCCCTGCTGCGTCGTCGGATGCCCGATTTATACGAAGACCACTACTTAATCTTTCTAAACTTTTATTCAGGTCTAATGTGGACCGCCTTAGAACTCGGGCCGCGTTCAAGGCGGGCACATTAGTGTTAATCTTCAGTCCCATAACTTACCTCCTTGAGTGCTATTTCCGATATTACTCTTTTCAGACTCCGTCCACGCCTGACGAAGTCCTCTTTACATCCTTTGCGGTAGGGATGTGCACTCTAATAGTAACTCACCCCTACCGCTTTCATATTTTACCTCAATAACTGAAGAGCAGTTTGAGGAACGATATTGGCCTGCGCAAGAACTGAGGTTCCTGCATTCAGGAGTATTTGATTCCTCGTGAACCTAATTGTCACCTGAGCTAGGTCCGCGTCACGAATAGCGCTCTCCGCTGCAGCCGCATTCTCTTCTTGAATTGCTAATGTATTTATAGTAAACTCTAACCTATTTTGATATGCACCAAGTTTAGCCCTGAGGGTATTGACACTCTTCAATGCTACATCGATCACGCTTATTGCGGATGCGGCGGCGGTCTGAGAGGACACTACTAATCCGCTCACACCCAGTGCTGCTGCAGTAACCGATGCGGTAGAAATAGCCAATGTCTGGCCGGAATATATTCCTACCTGAAGTTCAATCGCACTCGTAGTATTTAGAACCTTTATGCCGTTAAACTCAGTATCAGTTGCTATCGCAGTAATTTGCTGGACTAACTGGTCAATTTCACTTTGTATCGCAGCGCGATTATTGTCACTCTGCGTCCCATTTGCCGCCTGAACCGCTAATTCCCTCATTCTTTGAAGGATGTTAGTGGTCTCGCTCAGAGCCCCTTCTGCAGTTTGGACCAGGCTAATACCATCCTGGGCATTTCTCTGAGCGACTTGCGTTCCTCGCACTTGAGAACGGAACGCCTCAGCAATTGCTAAGCCTGCTGCGTCATCTGCAGCCCGGTTTATACGAAGACCACTTGATAACTGCTCTAAAGTCTTATTCAAATCAAGTGTGGTCCTTCTCAAAACTCTGGCTGCGTTCAGAGCAGGCACATTTGTGTTAATCCTGAGTCCCATAGCAATTCCTCCTTGAATTGTTACTGTCCATAGTTATTAATTTTTTCTAATTATTTTCAATTTTTCTTATTAGCCTACCTCAACAACTGCAAAGCAGTTTGAGGTACTATATTCGCCTGAGCAAGAACCGCAGTCCCCGAATTCACAAGTATCTGATTCCTTGTGAATCTAATCGTCACCTGAGCGATATCCGCATCGCGAATGGCGCTCTCCGCTGCAGATGCATTCTCCTCTTGTATAGCCAGAGTATTCACGGTAAACTCTAACCTGTTCTGATAAGCACCGAGAGTAGCCCTGAGCGTATTCACTCTCTTGAGGGCGTTGTCCACGATAGTAATTGCGGATGCTGCAAGTGCCTGTGACGAAACAGCAAGGTTATTTACGCTCAATATCGCCGCAGTAGCACCACTAATTATAAGGGCTAGAGTTTGCCCTTGCTGGTAACCTGCCTGAAGCACCACTGATTGTGTACCGGTAAGTACTTTGATTCCATTAAACTCAGTCTGCTCAGCAATCTTATCTATCTGGTCCACTAATTGACTCACTTCAAGTTGAATTGCAGCCCGATTATTATCGCTTTGTGTTCCATTAGCCGCTTGGACTGCAAGTTCACGGATGCGTTGGAGTATGTTGGTAGTTTCACTCAACGCACCCTCAGTGGTTTGAACCAGACTTATTCCATCCTGAACGTTTCTCTGAGCGACCTGTGCACCTCTTACTTGAGAGCGAAATGCTTCTGCAATGGCTAAGCCTGCCGCATCATCTGCTGCACGATTAATTCTCAACCCACTGGACAATTGCTCTAATGTTTTATTCAAGTCCAGTGTCGAACGCCTTAATACACGAGCGGCGTTCAAAGCGGGTACATTAGTGTTAATCCTGAGTCCCATAGTTCCTATCCTCCTTGAGTTTTAGGTTATTCCCCATAGGCTTTCCTTGCCTATTATTTTTCAATTTTTAATTTTACGCTCTACCTCAACAACTGCAAAGCAGTCTGAGGCACAACATTTGATTGAGCAAGCACTGCTGTCCCGGCATTCACAAGAATTTGATTTCTTGTAAACCTTATTGTTTCCTGTGCGATATCCGCATCGCGAATTGCGCTCTCAGAAGCAGCAGAATTTTCTTCTTGTATAGCCAAAGTG
>CAZZMK010000299.1:0-5108 GCA_964655185.1 uncultured Nitrospirales bacterium
AGGATATTTATAGGCAAACTCTTGCCTCCTTAATCCTCGAATGTGCATATAACCTTACACCAAAAGACGAAAAAGCAGAACCATCCTTTACCACAGTTAAATCTGCCTTTGATTTAATAAACGATGACAAAACTTCCATAAACAAACTTCATAATAAAATTCCTATTTACCTCTGGCATCTACTAAGGATTCATGGAGTTGAGCCACAATTGACCCAATGCTGTAATTGCGGTCGCCCCTTAGATACTCTATCCAAATTTTCTTTCAATGGAGGAGGAGTATGTAATAAATGCCCATTCCACTTAACACTTACCCAAGACGAAAGTTCCTTAATTTATTCAATCGCCCAACTATCCCTAAATATCGAAATTCAGGAACCACCGACTACGAAACAAATATTACAAAAAATAGTCATACTTATATGTGATTATATTAGATTCAACTCTGAACAAGACCTAAAATCACTAAATGTATACAAAGAACTTTTTTCTCAAATCAAGGAGAACTACTATGAAAACTCATATTAAAACAACACTATCTATTTTGTTATTCTTTACTATCTGCTCTATAAGTTTTTCCTGTCATTCAATCATCTTTGGGGACAGAGATTTCCACATTGAAAACAATCTACTTTATCGAGGCAAAGAAACTTATACCCTAAGGGCTTTCTACGAGCCTCACATTGCACAAAAAGGGAGTTCCCTAAGTGTTATGGCGCCCACATTAGCCCGAATAGCAGAAGTTGGAGGTAATGCTCTCGCATTAGACCTACTTCAAGATTCAAATCAACAAGTTCCTAACCCTACAATAATTCAAACAATAAAAACTTACGCAGATAGAGCAAAAGAACAATATATGACACTAATCCTAAGAATTGCACCCACAGAAAAACCACGTAAAAACAGCGAACTACTCAAGGAGTTAAAGAAAAATTTCTCCGGCTTACACAATGTAGTATATTGGTTCGATGGAGATTACGCTGAAGAATGGATTAAATCTTCTAAAAAAATAGATAGATACTGGGTTATTGTAGGCACCACTTCTAACGCAGATATCCTTCTATGTGACAATAAAAATTCTTCTGATAAAAAACGTATAAAGATATATAGAAACTGTATTGACGAAACCAATTTCTCCAATTGCCATTTTATTTTCGATTATTCCGACCAAAATTTTGCATTGATTGAAAATACATTTTCCCGCCTCACACCTTGCTCCTCAATAAATCTTCAAGAATGTCAACACCTACTTAGTGAAGAAGAGAGAAAAGAAGGATTTATACCCTTATTTGACGGCAAAACTCTCAATGGATGGTGGTATCTTGGCGATAATAAACAATCATTCAGAGTTAATCCTGAAGGGTACATAGAGTGGCAAAGTAAGGGAGGAAAAGCACTTATGTCCTGTGAAAGATATGATGATTTCATATTAAGGTTGGAATGGAAAATTGAGAAAAATGGGAACAGCGGTGTATGGGTTAGAGCACCAAGGGGGGGAAGGGCATCAAAAATCGGTTTCGAAATCCAAATGTTAGGAGATAGCGACAAAAATGAACTTACAGATGATACAACAGGTGCAATCTACAAAGTAGTTCCACCGAAGGTGAAAGCAGTCAAACCAGAAGGAGAATGGAACGAACTCGAAATAATTTGCCATGGTCCTTATGTTAAAGTAACGCTCAACGGCAAAGTAGTTCAGGATATTAACTTCGACGATGTAGAAGAGTTAAAGTACCGTTTAAGAAAAGGTTTTATAGGCTTAACCGACCACGGTAATTATTGTGGCTTTAGAAATATAAGAATAAAACCTCTAAAGTATATAGGATACTCACTATGAAAAGGTTATTTTTCATTTCTCTAATACTCTCAGTAATATTTTCCTCTATATCCTGTGCTCAAGAACCACTAGTAAACGACGAATTCGGGTTAGAACACGGTGTAAAAATTGTCTCCGTTGAAAATGATTGGAACTTTCAGATTGTAGTTGCTCGAGTACCTTATCTCGGAATTGAAGGAGATGAAAAAACTGGACTTGCAAGATTAGTTATTCCTATAAAACAATTAGAGACCACCAAAAAACTCCCAGCCTTTTGCCACGTGCATTATGAAAAAGATATAGGAGGAGCAAAAAAGTGGGCTAAAAAAGGTTGGATAGTATCAACTGCAGTATACACACCACCAGATGGAGAATCCCCCATTGACCCCGCGATTGGAAACGGATATAACCTCGCTAAAGCAATCATTCAATGGGTCAAACGACTCCCAATAGTGGACACTTCACATATCCTAATTGATGGAGCAAGTCAGGGTGGATATATGGCACTCGCAATGAGTGCAGAATTTTTCCCTGTAATAGCAACCTGTTCGGATGTTCCCGTAGTGAATTGGGCATACAACCTATCATATTTCGAAGCAAATAGAACTATCGCTGGCTTTGGCAAACCAATTGAGGAAGCATCTCTACCTGGAATGGCGCCCGTAATCGGATTAGCGGACATGTGCTATAAATATTTCACAAACGACCTTAACAATATATGCTGGTTCTACTTAAGCCCTATATCCTATCTTCAATTAATAACCAATCCCGTGCTAATAACATGTGCCACAGGCGATATGCTCGTTCCTATAGAACAAATGACCAGAAAATATGTAAGGCAATTTGAACCATCCCAATTCCCCGAGGGATTTACCCGAGACTTTGATAAACTTAACTTCTGCAAAGAAGCAAAAAAGGTATTTGAAGAATATCTCTCTGAAAAAGATTATGAAATTTTCATTATGCCTCCTCAAGAAAACTCATTCGAGATAACCCGTGAAATGCTTCTAAATAGTAAACTCAAACCCAAAAAAAGACCCTCTAACCAAGATAAACCCTGGAGCAAAGATAAACAATGGTCTCTTTTATACCTTGATGAAGGCCCCCCAACACCCTATGCCTCTCATACAAAAATGGAATGGGCATTATCCCCTGATTCTTTTGTAGATTATTATAAAACTGCTCCTCTCCGCCCAGAACTTCTTACTTTACCTAAACTACAACACCTTCTAAAAAGATACGAAGGTATCCAGGAACCAGAGGTAAAATTAAAAAACAAAAAGATTGCAAACAGACTCAATTTTGCCAATCTGGAGAAAATTGATGTTGTTACCTCACTAATTACATACATCGAGCAAGGAGAAGAACATACAAAACAACTGCAAAACCTATATTCTCAATCTAATATAAAGCCGTTCGGAGACAATATAACACCTGAGGGACTTAGAAACGAATTGCAAAAACTTTTCTATATCCAAAACTAACTTCAAATATCTTTACTTTCATATTCCTTTAGTAAAATTTCGACCGATTTAATATCTCTTTGCCATTTTTCCAATTCTTTGGTGGGTAATTTATTTATTTCTTCTCTCCTATTCGGGGTCATATCATAGTTCAACAACGCTCGAGCAATTCTTACTCTATCTACAGAGGAAAGTTGAAACCTCTTATCAATATTCTCCAAAATCACTCGAGAACTAACTACCTTCTCTCCCTTAGATGCCAACTCAGTAAATACACTACGAAGCACCTGAAGAAGCCTTTTAGGATGCCCTCGGGTATAAGCATACAACACAACATATGCAGACTCATCAAATATAGGGCCATTTGCATCGTTATACCCACACCGCTCAAGTCTCAACCTGATAAAATTACGCACATCTTCTTGCGTTAGAGGTTCTAAATCAAACCTAAGGGTAATCAAGTCTCTAAAGCCCCCTAACTTTTCAAATTGATTCTCCCATTCAGGCTCCGCAAATAAAACAATATTAATTAATTTATTATTGCCAATACTAAGTGAATTAAATGTTCTCAAAAGTTCCAAAGCATTTTTTGTGCGGAGGTTATGCGCACTATCTACTAATAGTACCCTCTTGAGTTCTCTACCTTCTATTAGTTTCACAAGCCATGCTTCAACCATGGCTTGCAAACTCTTACCTTCATCGGCACTAATACCATCCTTTTTCAATACCGTAACCAAAAATTCCTTTACATCCCAATCAGAAACAGGACACTCAACAGTAACAATATGAGTAAAATTGTCAAACTTCTCCAAATCCGCAACTATCTTATGTACCAACATTGTCTTCCCCAAACCTGGTTCCCCAAAAACAACAACAAATGCAGAATTCAATCTTATCTGCTCATACAACTCAAGCAAAAAAGCCCCTACTTTTTCCGATAAGTATAAAAAATCTAACTCAGGTTCAAGCGAAAATGGGTCTCTTGTCAAATTAAAAAAAATCTCATAAATTTGTCGTTCGTTGCTCACAAACTAACCCTCTCTCTACTATCAAACAATAACCTAATCAAAGTTTGGTAGGAGTAGTTTTATCTAAACAGTTGGAAAGCATCTTATAAAGTTTATTATTATATTCTCAGAAAGGGAATTACAATTTAGAAAATATTGGAGGAGGTGCTGAGAAATGCAAACTTCCCTAATTATTGAATCAAATGGAAGAGGAAAAAGAGACCTTGACCGTTTGTTAGAGCAGGGTTGGCGAGTTGTTTCCGTAACACCAAATCATGGCAGAAGTTACAATGATTTCTTAATCATCCTTGAGAAAGAGGACAATATCCAACAACAAACTGAAAGTTCTTCCTCAGAGACTACATCGGAAAAAGAAAACTAAAAAATCCAATATATAAACCCAATCAGTGAGATAACAATAATCCATACAACAATAAAGCCCGATAAATCTAACGACGTAGGGAAAGGAATCTCTATAGACTTAAATGGAAGCAACTTCCGTGGGACAGCAGGTATAACTCCTTCAGGAAGAGTAAACGGAGCAACATACCTCTCTCCAGGTAAAACAGGCGTATACAAACAACTATATACTTTGTTCAATTTCTCTTCTGGAAGTGGTGGTGTTAACAAACTTACTATTATTCCCAAAGAAAACCCCGTGCATAGATAGGCAAACATCTGCCATGACACCCTAAGTTTACCCTCCCATAACATAAAATCCGGCAAAGTTGAACTTGCCCAATTATTGAAAGCAGGAGTAGAAGTTAACACAAAAACAATAAAACTCCCCAAAGTCGAAAACCACGCACCTTGAGGAGTTGCC
>CAZZMK010000300.1:0-9666 GCA_964655185.1 uncultured Nitrospirales bacterium
CTCCATCATATTTCTCGGCACATGCCGTATCTTCGTCCCAAACCTCTCCATCACCTCATCCTTACGGTCCTTACCGTGCACAACAAGTATCCTACTGTGCTCCAACTGCTTCCTCGCCCTAACCGCTCTAAACGCCTGGTCAAGTGAACTCGTATCTAAAGTCGAAAGAAGATATACACCTTCTCTTCTGGAGAGTTCGGGCACATTCGTTGTAAATACCATGCCGACAGGAGCCCATATAATCATAGGAATGTTGAGAGATTTGCTCAGTTTGTCTACTCTGCCCCATACATTAAGGTGCTGGACATGAACAAGTATAGCGTCCGGTTTTTCACCTGAGGCATACTGGATAAATTTTTCAAGTGCAGAGTCGTTCTCAATAGGCTCTGGTAACATTTCAAGGTTCACACCTACTCTTCTACCCGCTTCTAAAAAGGCTCTTTCATATTCCTGACGATGTCCCTCAAGGTCATATGAGGTTCCAGGCCAACCTAACCAGTATGGAGGTTTTTCTCGAATAACCACGCCTATTATCCTAACTGGTGGATTGGGGCGAAAAGATTTCAGGTCGATAGGCTGTTTGAACTCACTTTCTGTAGGATATTCAGGCTTTGCGGAGGCAATAAGCGGTATAGTAAAAGTAGACATTGCGGAGGCGGTTAAAAAACATCTTCTGCTGATTCCACAGCAGTTGCATTGTTGCGAGTGAGTATGATTTTTTTGTTCCATAAGCAGATTCCTTATGTTTGATGTGTTTTTGGTATTATATTAAAACTTTAAAATAGAGATTAACAAATTTTTGATATAGAAAAAAATATTTTGCAAGATATATAATCTTTTTCAAAAAACAGTTTCCAAGGAGGTCTTATTAATGCGAACATTGTTTAAATTTAACGGAGTCCCTAATCTACCTAAAGAGTTAAGTAAACTTCTCGAGATTGCCTACAATATGCTATGGTGCTGGGAGCCAGATGCTATAGAGTTGTTCTTTAGGATAGATAGGGATGAATGGGTAAGATGTGGCCAGAATCCAATTAAACTACTCGGTTCAGTAAAGCAGTCTCGTTTAGAAGAGTTAGCGAAAAACGATAGTTTTCTGGCTCATATGAATAGGGTTTACAACAGTCTTAAGTCATATTTGGAAACCAACACATATTTTTCCCGCAATGTAGATGCCCCAAAGGAGATGTGTATTTTGTATATGTCCGCGGAGTTCGGAGTGCACGAATCTATAAACATATATTCAGGTGGTCTGGGCGTACTCGCGGGAGACCATTTAAAAGCGGCAAGTGACCTTGGTATGCCATTAGTAGGTATGGGGCTACTTTATCGTGAGGGTTATTTCGAGCAATATCTGAATCCCGATGGATGGCAACAAGAGTTGTATCCGCCCAACGATTTTTATAACATGCCAATCCAAAAGGTTGTAGATGAGAATGGCAAACCGCTTGTTATAGAGGTAGAGTATCCTGGGAGGATGGTAAAGGCTTATGTATGGAAGTGTCAGGTGGGTCGTGTCCCTCTGTATTTACTCGATTCCGACCATGAGGATAATTCTGAGGCAGACAGGCGTATCACTGGCCAGTTATATGGCGGAGATAGGGAGACACGAATCAAACAGGAAATTATGCTCGGAATGGGAGGTGTAATAGCGGCACATGCTTTGAAGTTAAGACCTACTTTGTTCCATTTGAATGAAGGACACGCAGCATTTATGGTATTGCAAAGAATCAAAGAATTGGTATTACACGAAGGTTTAACATTTGCCCAAGCAGTGGAAACTGTTAAGGCTGGTAGTTATTTCACTACGCATACACCTGTGCCCGCTGGAAATGATATGTTCGACCCAGCCTTAATAGAAAGGTATTTCGGAAAATATTGCCAAGATGTAGGAATAACTATGAACGAGTTTCTGGCACTCGGTAGGCAAGACCCCAATGACCCGAGAGAACCTTTCTGTATGACAGTACTTGCGTTGAAACTATGTGCAGGAGCAAACGGGGTTAGTGAATTACATGGGCATGTATCACGTGATTTATGGAAAAGAGTTTGGAAAGATGTACAAGTCGATGAAATACCGATATACCATATAACCAATGGGGTACACATTCGCTCGTGGATTTCTCGGGACCTTGCAGAGTTATATGATAGGTACCTCGGACCTGACTGGAAAACAGAGCCAGAAAATAAAGAAATATGGAATAAAGTTGA
This sequence comes from uncultured Nitrospirales bacterium, assembly GCA_964655185.1. Taxonomy (GTDB): domain Bacteria; phylum Hydrogenedentota; class Hydrogenedentia; order Hydrogenedentales; family Hydrogenedentaceae; genus Hydrogenedens. The sequence continues at coordinate 2,212 of CAZZMK010000300.1, forward strand.
TGAAATCCCTGATACTGAACTATGGAAAACTCACGAAAGGAGGCGGGAACGGCTCGTTGATTTTGCTCGGAGAAGGCTTAGGGCTCAACTTGAAAATAGAGGTGCACCAAGTTCAGAAGTTCGTGAGGCGTGCGAATATCTTGACCCCGAATGTTTGACAATTGGCTTTGCGAGAAGATTCGCAACTTATAAGAGAATAACTTTGCTATTTAAAGACCCTCAAAGATTAAAGAAGATTTTGTTAAATCCTGATAAGCCTGTGCAGTTGATAATCGCAGGAAAGGCACATCCTCAAGACCATCAGGGTAAAGAGTTAATAAGAGAAATTATCCACTTTGCCTTGGACCCCGAGGTACGACATCGAGTAGTTTTCCTGGAAAACTATGACATGAATGTTGCAAGGTATATGGTACAAGGCGTCGATTGCTGGTTGAATACACCGCGTAGACCTATGGAAGCAAGTGGCACAAGCGGTATGAAGGCGGCAGCAAATGGTGCATTAAATATAAGTATCCCTGATGGTTGGTGGTGTGAGGCTATGAAATTAGGCAATGTAGGCTGGACCATAGGAAAAGGCGAACTATACGAGTCGACCGAAGAGCAGGATAGGGTTGAGAGTGATGCTCTGTATGAAATACTTGAACAGGATGTAATTCCACGGTTCTACAACAGAGGTCCAGATGGTCTACCGCGAGAGTGGATTGGTATGATGAAAAGCGCTATAAAATTGATTTGCCCTATATTCAACACATATCGGATGGTGCAAGAATATGCCGAGAAAGCCTATATTCCTCTTTCCAGAAGAAGAATCGAATTCAGGAAAGATGAAAGAAAACTTGCCAAGGAACTCGCAGAATGGAAGGCCAAGGTTTATTCTGCATGGGATAAAGTTCATTTTGTAAAAGTGGAGGCAGATATAAAGTTAAATATTCCAGTAGGTGAGTTAATACCTGTCCAGGCTGACCTATATTTGGATGGTTTGACCGAGAAAGATGTAATTGTTGAAGTATATACAGGGAAGTTAAAGCCTAAGGTTCAGGAAGAAATAGAAAGTGGTGAAGCGGTAAAGATGAGTTTTGATAGTAAAGTTGGCGAGAATCTATATAGGTATAAAGGGTTGGTCCCGTGTAGAGAAACGGGATTGTTAGGCTTCTATGTGCGAGCGATTCCATATCATCCAAGTTTGTTCAATAAGTTCGAAATGAGATTAATTAAATGGGCATAGAATAAAACAATATGTGAAAATATATGATTTAGGAGGGCAAAGATGAGAGTCCCCACCGATATTAGAGAGTTATTAGAAAAGATGGTAAGGATGGGAGCGAGTGATTTACATATAGTAGTTAAAGCACCGCCTATAGTACGTATTCATGGGAGGCTTGAACCTCTACCTGGGTATCGAACATTAACAAGCGAGGACACACAAAGATTGATATACTCAGTTATGAATGAAGAGCAGATAGCGGAGTTTGAAAAAGAAAAAGAACTTGATATGTCATTTGGTATCGAAAGATTAAGCAGATTCAGGTTAAATGTCTACCGTGACCGAGGTTCTGTGGTAGGTGCATTTAGGGTAATTCCCTACGAAATCATGAGTTTCGACCAGTTAGGAATTCCAAGGGTTGTAGTAGATTTTGCATATAGACCTAACGGATTAATACTCGTTTGTGGTCCGACTGGGAGCGGTAAATCTACTACGCTTGCGGCTTTGATAGACAAGATAAACAATGAACGAGACGTCCACATAATCACTATAGAGGACCCAATAGAATATTTGCACTCTCATAAGCGGTCTATTGTAAACCAAAGAGAGGTCGGTACTGATACAAAATCATTTGCAAGCGCACTAAAGCGAGTATTAAGGCAAGACCCTGACGTAATCCTGATTGGTGAGATGAGAGACTTAGAAACAATTCAAGCGGCTTTGATAATAGCAGAAACAGGACATCTTACCTTCGGAACATTACATACAAATGATGCGGTTCAAACTATAAACCGTATTGTGGATGTATTCCCTCAATCGCAACAAGACCAGGTTCGGACTCAACTCTCGTTCGTGTTAGAAGGCGTAGTAATTCAGCAATTACTACCCCGTGCAGATGGACAAGGTAGGGTACTTGCAACGGAGGTAATGGTGCCGAATCCTGCTATCCGCTCACTTATAAGGAGCCAAAAACTTGAGCAGATTCCTTCTATGATAGAGTTGGGGAAGGCGGAAGGAATGATGACAATGAATCAATCTTTATATAGGCTTTATGCCCGTGGGTTAATAACCAAAGATGTAGCACTAAAACGGAGTCCTAACCCTGAAGGGTTGCTAAAACTAATGGAGAAAGGTAGTCCCGTCGTGTGATTAAAAGGAAATTATCTTCTACATTTACTCAAGTCTACGAAACACCATATCGGTGGTTGTGGATTGTAGGGGTAGTTCGAATATTTGCACTTCTGGTGGTATGTGCAGGGGCATATTACTATTTCCGCAGGGAGTTTCTATATTATGTGCTACCGATATATATAGTTGCTTTTTTGTTAAGTTGCTGGCACCTGGTAGAACTACATAGGGGTTGGACTGGAAGGTTTAACTTTTTCCTATGGGCACAGATGTTTGTGGACTTCGGGATAGTTTGCACTACTATAGGCATTACGGAGGGTTATAGAAGTCCTCTTACCTTTATGCTTGTAATTGTCATTATGGAGGTGGGGTTTCTCTTAGGCATTTACCAAGCATTTTTATTTGCATTATTTTCTATCCTCTTTATGGGTGTCCAACTTTACTTTGAGAACCCTAAAAGTTATCTGCTCCCTCAATACGGTTATACATTTCTAATCCAGAGTTTAGCGTTTTTATTCACCTCATTTATTAGTGGGTATTGGTATCAACGAGTTAACATTTTGAAGCAGTTTCATCAAGATATACTGAACAATATGAATAGCGGATTTGTAATCACAGATGGTTTAGGACAAGTAAGAATGATAAACCGAGCAGGATGCAAAATATTAGAGGTAAAAGAGGCGGATGCAATAGGTAAGCCGATAAATGAGGTGATGAAGCCTTTCTTTGAAATGGAAAATCCTATTATAACATCTCTCCGAACTCACAAAGACTTTTCAAGTTATGAGTTCCGTATCGCAACATCAACGGGGGAACAAAAATTAATAGGGATAACTACGAATAGAATTACAAATTCAAAGGGAGATGAAGTAGCAGTTATAGCCTCATTTACTGATTTAAGCGAATTGGACAGAGTACGACAAGACCTTAAACAACATGAAAGGTTAGTGGCAATAGGGGAACAGTTATCCGGGCTAACTCACGAGATTAGAACACCATTAGCATCTATTAGAAGCGCAGTAATGGAACTGAAAAATAATTTAGAAAATGCAGAACTATTAAAAACATTAATAGGTATTATTGTTCAAGAATGCGACAGATTAAACTATATTGTTACCTCCTTCCTAAATTTTGCAAAGTCTGGGGAACTAGGAGGGGAAGAGATTAAAGTGGTCGAACTTGTAAGAAAATTTGTAGAACGATTTAAGCAGAGTTTACCCGACAAACCTAAATATGATGTAGTATTAGAAGAAGACAAAAATGCAGAGGGGATAATAGTAAAGGGTGATGAGGAACAATTAACAATTGCTTTTCAAAATATATCGCAAAATGCCATTGAAGCAATGGGGGATGGTGGTAAACTAACTATTAGCGTGAGAAGGACAAAAGAAGGTGGTCCTGTCGAAATTTGTTTTTCCGACGAAGGACCAGGAATACCACCTGATAAAATAGTAAAGATATTTGAGCCGTTTTACACAGAAAAGAAGCAAGGAGTAGGAATGGGCTTATCTATATGCCTTAGAATTATAAATTCCCATAATGGAAATATCCAGGTAGTATCAAATCCTAAAGGGGGAGCAACATTTATAATCAGACTTCCTGTTTACAAAAAAGAGTAGTAGAATATAAATAATCAATTATCCAGGGAGGTGAGTATTGTGGCACCTAATAAACCAGTGGTTCTCGTGGTTGATGATGACCAAAATATGTTAGAAATTATGTGCATTATTCTGAATGGTAGGGGGTTACAAACCTCCAAAGCCACTAAATTAGAAGAGGCTATTGATAAGTTGGCTCGAGAGGATTTTGATGCAGTCCTCACTGATTTATATATGGACCACGATAAAGAAGCAGGCATAAAACTGCTAAGATGGGTAAAGGAACATAAGCCCCATATACCAGTTGTGATGATTTCTGCATATGCAACAGTTGAAAACGCAATCCAGGCAATGCAGGAAGGTGCAGTTGATTATATCCAAAAGCCTTTTAAAAGCAATGACGAATTATATTTGAGAATAGAACGAGCAATAGAAAGAAAAAACCTGCAAACTGATAATGAATTGCTATGGCGCGAGCGGGCTCAATATCTGCCGTTACAGGAACTCATAGGCGAAAGCGAGCCTATGCAAAAACTAAAGGAGCAGATAAGACGCATAGCACCTCTACCAAGTACTGTGCTAATATACGGTGAAAGTGGTGTAGGGAAGGAACTCATTGCTCGCGAGATTCACAGGCTTAGCCCCCGTGCCAATAACAAGTTCGTTGCTATAAATTGCGGTGCAATCCCTGAAACATTATTGGAAAGCGAATTATTTGGCTACAAAAGAGGAGCGTTCACCGGGGCTTTTGAAGATAAAGAAGGGCTATTGGTTCTCGCAAATGGTGGAACTATATTCCTCGATGAAATTGGGGAAATGCCTCCTTCATTACAAATAAAACTTTTAAGAGTGTTAGATACGAAAGTTGTAACACCAGTAGGCGGTAATCGGGAAATATCTGTAGATATTAGGGTAATCTCCGCAACAAATAAAGACCTCCAAGAGTTAGTAAAAAAAGGTAAATTCAGAGACGACTTGTACTTCCGATTAAATGTCATACCAATAAAAGTACCCCCTCTAAGAGAGAGGAGAGAGGACATCCCACTTATCTTTAACCATTTTGTGAAGATTTTATCCAATAAAATGGGGTTTAAACCTCCACCAGTAGACCCTGAAGTAATTGAGACTTTGAAAACTTATAATTGGCCTGGCAATGTAAGAGAATTATTACATACAGTGGAGAGAATCATTGCATTAATGCAGGGGGATAAGATCACCATAGCAGACTTACCGGATGATATCAAAAATCAATCTGTAGTTGAGCAATTCAAGGCAAGCACAGATATTAATTTACCCCCAGAAGGAATAGGATTAGAAGATTTCATCGCAGAGATAGAAAAGAAACTGATTCTCCAAGCACTCGTGAAAGCAAAATACTCCCATAAGAAAGCAGCAGAAATACTAAAACTAACCCCTCGCTCGTTCAGATATAGAATACAGAAATATGGGATAAAGGAGGGTATATCGGACTTGGACATAAAAGAGGCAGAAACCGAAAGTCAGGACGAGTGATTAGATTTTTTTGCCTTCTCTTCTCTCAGGATTGAAAGTAATTGTTCAAATCGGGCAGAATTGGCGGGGTTCGCAGTAATAAGGGCTTGGTGGGCACTTATAATGAAATCAAGCAAGTTTTCCTGAGATTTTTGAGTAGAGATTGAAGTAAGATTAGAAGGCAAAGGTTCAGGTTCGAACGCAAAATGTATTAGTATGTCTGCCAATCCTAATTCACTAAATTCTTTCAATAAAGGCTTACCTATATTCTGCAATGATATCGTGGGGAAACGAGCCTCATCAGCATTAGAGCAAATGAGATGTAGTACCCCGAAGAAAGTGCTTTCGAGTTGAGCACATTCAGAAAAATCGAATACCCATCTTGATAATTCCGGTTTCTCCTTTGTAGTCTTTTTAAAGAATTCGTAAAGAATATTTGCTTCTCTCCATGTTCCCGTGCCTGAAATTTTAATAAAGCAAGTATGATTCTTTACACCATAAAGTATGCCTCGTGCAGAAGAAGCAATACTCGTAGGAGCAAACTCAAGAACTGGTCTGTAAATTATCTGAGGGTCTTTCTGTGGTGTGAGGCAAAACCATAAAAGTGTCATATCATCTCTCTGAGATGTAGAATCCAAAAACGGAGAAATTTCTTTTTCTAACATCTGAATCATCTCATAGGGATTTGAATTGCTCCTCTCAAGTAAACTTTTAAGTTCCTCTTCATTAAACTTCTCTCCCGAGTTTTTCTCTAAACTGACCATCCCATCAGTATAAAGCAATATCGTATCTTCTTGCTCCAAATCGAATTTCATAGAGGAGAACTTTGCTCCGGGCACTATCCCAAGGGCTGGCGCTGGTACTCGAATAAACTCAACCTTATTCGTTTGAGAGTGCTTCCAAAATAAAGGTGGGTGACCGGCATTGCATACCTCTAATGTCATCTCTTCAAAATCAATCACTATGTAACAAAGGGACATAAACATTTCATAACCAAAAGGTCCGTGAACAAGTTTCTCGTTTAATTTTCTCAGCAATTCACTTGGAGGTATACTCTGACCACAATTTCCCTCAGTAATTACCTTCGGAGAGAAAACATATTTAAGAAATGTGGTTACCAAAGCAGAACCTATGCCGTGCCCAGAAGTATCCGCAATGTATACACCAAGTTTCTGCGGACCTAAATCAAACACATCAAAAAGGTCGCCACCAATCTTATTCAAAGGCTGATAAAATACAGACAAAGAACATTTGTCATTATGAGGTAACTGCTTAGGTAATAAGCCCCTTTGAATTCTTTCCGCTCTTCTCAAGTCTTCCTGAAATATTTCTGCCTGGGCTTGTACAACCTGGTATGCCAACTCTAATTCCGCAAGTCTGTTTTCCAATTCGATATTTTTCCTCTGGAGTTCCTGAAACAAAATCTCATTTTCTCTCTTTACAACTTTATATTTAATTGCTCTTTCAATTTGGTGAAGAAACACTTCCAAACTCTCAATAGGCTTAAGAATAAAATCAAATGCTCCCTTGTGAACAGCCTCTACAACATCTTCCACTTTTGTAGTGCCAGAGAGCACAATTTTAATAGCAGAGGGTTGATGTTCTTCCAGCCAGGACATCAATTCCAGACCACTTATTTTACTTGATAAATATATATCAACAAGTATTAAATCATACTCTGTGGAGGAACATTTATTAATAGCTTCTTCTGCGGAAATTGCAGTATAAACATTATACCCCTTTGAAGTTAAAAATCTATTCATTAAATGGAGAATCGAAGCATCGTCATCTACCACTAATATTTTATGTTCCTCAGGCTTTATTAAGGTCATAATCTTTTCCACACTAATTATCTTCTCTATACTATAATAGCATAGTTTTTCAATTTATAGACGAATAAAGTCAAATTTTCTCTTTTTTAGAGTTGTATTGATATAATAGAATAGTTTATGAGTTAACATACGGTGAGTAAAAAGCAAAAATTGTAAAGTTGTCAACATTTTTCTTGACTTTTGAGATAAGAGTTTTGTAAAA
>CAZZMK010000301.1:0-7159 GCA_964655185.1 uncultured Nitrospirales bacterium
CAGGGGAGATTTATAGACCTAATGATAGAATTAAGGCATATGTACTAAAAGTAGATTTAAAAGACAAATCTCAAAAAGGCTCTCCACCAGTAATTATTCTTTCACGCGCTACACCATATCTTGTTAAGGCATTGTTTGAGAATGAGGTCCCAGAAATATATGAAGGTGTAGTAGAAATTAAGGCTATAGCAAGGGATCCTGGAAAAAGAACCAAAGTGGCTGTGGTATCTCACGACCCCAATGTAGATGCTATAGGTGCATGTGTTGGGCTAAAAGGTGCTAGAGTGAGAGCAGTGGTTGAAGAATTGGGTGGAGAAAAGATAGACATTATTGAATGGAGTCCCGACCCTGCAGAACTATGCGTACGAGCCTTGAGTCCTGCAGATGTTCTCGAGATTACTATCGATGAAGAAAATAAAAGTATTCGGGTAGTTGTTCCACATGACCAACTTTCACTCGCTATTGGTAAGCATGGTCAGAATGCAAGATTAGCATCTAAAATTGTTGGTTGGAATATAGATATAAAGTCTGAAAAAGTCCCTGAACAAGATAATATTTTAGATACAGAGTAGTAAAATATCTTGAGTTATTAGGAGTAATAAGTCGAATGACTATCAAGGAATTCATAGAGTCAAAATGTAAAAATATAGTGAAAGTCATTAAAAAAAATGATGAACTACTTAACTATATTGTAAAGGGGTTGACCGGATTAGATAATGTCGATTCTCCTGTTGGGGAACATAAAGATAAGTTTATTGAACTTAGTGAGAATTTAGAGGAACTAACTGATAAACCTGTTGAAGATTTTATCCGAGAATTTGTTGAAAAGTACGGAATAAAAAAGGATAAAGGAAAAAATAAAGAAAGGAAATCCAAGAAGTTAGTATCTGCTGAGGGGATAGAGGTTACTGTAAAGGAAAAAGAGAAGGAGATAAAGAAAAGGGGACGAAAAAAATCCGAGGAAAAGACAGAGGGTACTGTGGGTATTATCGAAGAGACGGAGAAAAAAAGTAGAAGTAGAACAAGGAAGAAACCAGAGGAAGAAGAATCCCAATCGAGTATATCAACAAAAGAACCTCCTACTGTTGCAAAGAAACCCAGAACTCGTAAGAAGAAGGCAAAAGAAGTAGATACTTTAACTACGCCTTCATCAGAAGTGGAAAAAGAGGTAGGTGAAGCAGGTATTGCTTCTCCAACTCAGGTATCAGATAAAAAAACTGAGGAAAAGATAGAACCTAAACCACAGCCTATAGCAGAAATTATAAGAGGTGAAGTTACTGAGAAACCAACTCAAATTCCTCAGCCTTCTACTATAAAAGAAGAGAAGGAAGAGACCAAAGAAATCCGTTCAAAACAACCTATCTCGAAAATATCAATAGGCTCTTCTGTAGGTGAAGAAGAACCTGAAGCAATTGTAATTCTGCAAGATGGCACCAGAATTAAAGCCTCTGAGTATGACGAGAAGATGATGAGTTCACAATATACAGTTGAAGAAGGTGAGGAAGTTTCAGAAAAGACTGATAAGCATGCAGAGGCAGAAGGGGTTGCATTAAGAAGGCCCTCCAAACCTCCTATTGTTCCTGACCCTGAAATTGTAGAGAGAGTCAAAAGAGAATCTGAAGAAAGACTAAAAAGAAAGAAAGAGAAGAAGAAGTTAAAGGGTAAGGGAAAATTCAAAGGGGATGTAGTTGAAAAGATTGACAAAGAAAAACTTTTCCAAGGGAAAGAATCTCCTAAATTCAAAGTTGGGAAAAAAGAAAAGAAGAAGTACAAATTTGAAAAGTATGACTATTTAGATGAAGAGGAGTTACAAAAAGAAGCGGAAGAAGCAGTAAGGGCTTTTGCGGTTTTAGGCCCAGGTATTCATGCTAAGCGAAAAAAGAAGAAAAAAGATAAAGGTTTTTCGGAAGGGGTTATGGAAAAAGTTGAGGCTCCTGTGATTAAAGTAAGTGGTGCAATGACAATTGAAAATCTATCTCAAATAATGGATGTCCCATCTGCTGACCTGATTGTAGATTTAATGGACCTCAACATTATGGCTACCAAGAATCAAGTTATAGATATCGATATGATAAAGTTTTTGGCTCAAAAACATGGCTATGAAGTAGAGTTGGTTATACCTGAGGAAGAGGATGTATTAAAGGAAGAACCCGATAAACCTGAAGATTTAGTTCCACGCGCACCTGTTGTTACTGTAATGGGCCATGTAGACCACGGTAAAACTACTCTTTTGGATAAGGTAAGGTCTACTAATGTTGCCGCAACAGAAGCAGGTGGAATTACTCAGCATATAGCCGCTTACGAAGTAAATACGCCTAATGGAAAAGTAGTTTTTTTAGATACCCCAGGCCATGAGGCTTTTACTCAGATGAGGGCAAGAGGTGCTAAAGTAACGGACATTGTAGTTCTCGTGGTAGCCGCAGATGACGGAGTTCAACCTCAGACCATAGAGGCAATAGACCATGCTCGTTCTGCTGAAGTACCTATTATTGTTGCTATTAATAAATGTGATAAGCCCGATGCCCAACCTGACAGAGTAAGACAACAACTCACCAACTACGGCCTTATTGATGAAGCGTGGGGTGGTAACACTATTATGAAAAATATTTCTGCACGCACCGGGGAAGGTGTAGCAGAATTACTTGAGTTAATTATACTTCAAGCCCAAATGATGGATTTGAAAGCAAATCCAAATAAGAAAGCCCGAGGCACAGTGATTGAAGCAGAAATGAGTAGGCATTTAGGTCCTGTTGCTTGGGTGCTTATCCAGAATGGCACGCTTAGAACAGGTGATGTGGTCTTAGTAGGTGATACTTGGGGCAGGGTCAGGATAATGTATAATTCAAATGAAGAAATTATTAAAGAAGCGCCACCATCTACACCTGTATTAATTACTGGGTTGGAAGATTTGCCTGAAGCAGGCGACAAATTAGTAGTTGTTGATGATGAGAGAAAGGCTAAAGTGATTTCTGAGAAAAGAAAGGAACTAAAAAAATTACAGTCAAGAGAAATTCTTAAACCTGTGACTCTCGAAGATTTACAGAATTTAATTTCTGCTGGTGAAGTTAAGAAACTCCCCATACTAATTAAGGCTGATGTTCAGGGCTCCGCAGATGTGCTAAAAACCAGTCTATCGGGATTAGGCAATGAAGAAGTTTCTGTACATATAGTTAGAGCGGGAGTAGGAGAAATTTCGGAGTCGGATGTACTGCTTGCTCAAGTAACTAAGGCAGTTATTATAGGATTCAATGTGAGTACCAATCCGAGAGCACAAAAGATGGCAGAAGAGACTGGCGTGGAGATAAGAAATTACAATGTTATATACGATGTGCTTGAAGATGTTCGGAAAGCATTAGCCGGCTTATTGAAACCTATTACTAAAGAAGTGGTTCTTGGACACGCAGAAATAAGAAAGGTTTTCAAATCTTCAGCAATTGGGAACATAGCAGGATGTTTCCAGTTAGACGGAGTTACGGTAAGAGGTGCACTTGCAAGAGTAATTAGAGATGGACAAGTAATTTGCGAGGATAGGATAGCATCCTTGAAGAGACTTAAAGATGATGTAAAAGAAGTCTCGGCAGGCTTCGAATGCGGTATTAAATTGGAGAAATTCGAAGACATCAGAGAAGGTGATATCATCGAAACATACAAGTTGGAAGAAATACAACCTTCACTGAATTAAGGTGAGGAGAGAATTGGGCGTGGGGTGACGATTGGTGTGCTTCACTTAGATTTTGTTATATATGGTGTTCGTTCATTAAAAGAGAAAAGGAGGATAGTTAAGAGTATCATTGCGAAGATTAGAAATAGATTTAATTGCTCTGTCGCAGAAACTGATTATCAAGACCTATGGCAAAGAACTAAAATTACAGTATGTGTCGTTTCAAATGAGCAAAGATTCGCAAATATACAGTTAAGCGAAATAGCAAAATTTGCTGCTACACATACAGAGGCTGAAATATTAGATTATAGGATTGAAATGTTATGACAAAGAAAGTGAGAACAGAGAGAGTAGCAGAATTTCTTAGAGAAGAAATTGCAAAACTTTTGATAAATGGAATTAAAGACCCGCGGTTAGGTTTTGTATCTGTGATGAAAGTGAAAATGTCAAATGATTTAAGATATGCAGATGTATATGTGAGCCTTTACGGAGATGAAAAGCAAAGAAAAAGTTCGTTAATTGCTTTACAGAATTCTGCGGGCTGGATTAAATCTATGATAGCCCCTCACCTTCACATGAGATATATCCCAGATATTCGGTTCTTACCCGATGATAGTTTAGACCGCGCTTACGCAATGGAAGAAGTGTTTAACAAAATTCATGAAGAACGTGCTAATTCGCCTTTTCTAAAGTTGCAACTACCTGAATTAATAAACGACTTGTTAAAATCTGAAAAAATAATGATTACTACCCACGAGAGACCTGATGGAGATGCTCTTGGAAGTTTGATAGGATTATGGATTTGGTTAGAAAAAAATGGCAAAGAGGTATTACCTGTGATCTCTGCACCCGTTCCAAAGATGTATAGTTTTTTACCGCGAGCATCTCAAATTCGTCATCTTGAAGAAGAAAAGCCTCCTAAAGTAGATTACGATACAGTAGTCATAGTTGATGTCGCATCTATTTTAAGGATTGGAGATGTTAAAAATTATATAAATCCGGCACATAGGGTTTTGGTAATAGACCACCACGATACACTCGAAGCAAACGGACTAATGGGCTACGTCGATTCTGCTTATTCTGCCTGCGGTGAAATTATCGCAGAAATTTATACGAGCACAAATATCCCATTTGATAAAGAAAGTGCTATCGCACTTTATGTTGCAATTGCTACAGATACAGGTGGATTTAGATTTTCAAATACTACATCTAAAACACACGAAATCACCTCAAATCTGCTAAAAACTGATATAGATGTTGAAGATATTAACACAAAAATATTTGAATCATTCACAAAGGAACAGTTTGAATTATTGAAGCGGATTTTAAATAGAGTTGAGTTCAGAGCCGGAGGTAAAGTCTCGTATTCTTATTTGTATTTAAAGGATTTTGAGGAGATTGATGCAACCCTTGAGGATTGCCATCAATTAACTAATTATTTACGGAACATCGAAAATGTAGTAGTAGGGGTACTTTTCGTTGAGTTGGAAGACGATAAAACCAAAGTTAGTTTACGCTCAAGAAAAACATTCCACTCCGGAGAATTCTTAACCCAGTTTGGAGGTGGTGGACACAGATGTGCTGCAGGTGGCATATTAGATATGTCATTTGAAAGTGCTAAGGATAAAATTTTAACAGAACTGGAAAAATCGTTCCAGAAATAGCATTCTCTATTTTACTTACCTTTTGTTTGCTCGAGGAGTTACCGAAAGATGAATAAAAAATTGCGTGATGGTATTTTGCTTGTAGATAAACCTACTAATTGGACTTCCCACGATGTAGTCCAATATGTTAGAAAAAAAACCGGAATTAAAAAAGTAGGACATACAGGTACATTAGACCCTCTTGCAACCGGTTTACTTATTTTATGTCTCGGTAAAGCCACTCGCTTATCTGAATTTTTTGTAGCAATGACAAAAACTTACGAAGGCAGAGTAAGGTTAGGTTTGATAACCGATTCTCATGATATTCAAGGGAAAGTATTAGAAGAAAGACCAGTTCCAGAAGTTGATCTCGTCAAATTATCAGATATTGCAAAGGAGTTTGTAGGTGAAATCGAACAAGTCCCTCCAATGGTAAGCGCTCTGAAAATTGGAGGTCAGAGACTATATAAATTAGCCCGAAAAGGTATAAGCATAGAGAGGCAACCTCGTAAAGTAAACATATATGAATTTTCTATTCTCGATATTGAACTTCCTTATGTGAAGGTAAAAGTGGCGTGTGGAAAGGGAACCTATGTGAGGACGCTTATACACGATTTTGGCTTAAAGTTAGGTTGTGGTGCTGTTATGGCAGAACTGAGAAGGGTAAGATTGGGAGAGTTTTCGGTAGATAATGCTCTACCCGTATCGGCCATTCAAAATTTCGAATCAATTGTTGAGAAAATAATACCAATTGAATCGTCTCTTCCACTCCCTCAAGTAATAGTCAATCCAAAAGGAGAGGGAGAATTTATTCTCGGGCGAAAGATACTGCCAAAAGACATAAAAAAGTATGAAGAGGGAACTTCAGACTATGTTCAAGTGTTAAATGAATCAGGAAGTTTTATCGGTATTGGAGTTGCTAAACTCACTGCTATAGGTCCTTTTATTACCCCTAAGAAGGTATTTGTGGATACAAATGTATGATACTTATCTCAGATATCCTTAAAGAAAAGTACACAAGCCAAAAATTGGTCGTGACCATAGGCAGTTTTGATGGTATACATTTGGGACACCAAAAGATAATAGAATGCGTAGTAGAAAAGTCACGGAGTAGTAATTGCAAGTCTTGTGTTATTGTTCTTAGACCACATCCAAGAACATACTTCTTTCCTGATATTCCAGTTAATACTCTAACATCTGAAACCTCACAGGAGAAAATATTAGAGTCATTAGGAATTGAAATTATCGGAGTGCTTCCTTTTTGTAATAATGTTGCTAATATCGAGCCTGAAAACTTCGTGAAGGATGTACTTTTAAAATTTGCTTATATTCATACCATAGTAGTAGGAAATGACTTCAGATTTGGAAAAGGAGCAAGGGGAGATTTTGAATTACTTTCGAATTTAAGCAAAATATACGGTTTCGAGGTATTTCAAGTACCTCCACTAATAATTCAGGGTGAAAGGGTGAGTAGTTCACTGATTCGAGAATTGGTTTTAGAAGGAGAGATGGAAAAAATTCCCCTTTTTTTAGGTAGAAAATATTCTATTTTAGGAAAAGTGGTAAAAGGAAAAGGCATTGGAAAAATACTTGGTTTTCCTACTGCAAATATTCTTCCTTTTAATACTGCTATCCCACCCCACGGTGTTTATGTTGCCGAAAGTGTGCTTGAAGATGGTAGTATTTTCCCTTCCGCAGTCAACATAGGTATTGCCCCTACCATCAGATTAAGTGATTTTGCCATAGAGTCGCATTTGCTAAATTTTGACGGTGAGTTATTAGGTAAGACTATAGAGGTGGTGTTTCATAAGAGGTTAAGGCCAGAAAAGAAGTTCTCCAGTAGGGATGACTTCAT
>CAZZMK010000302.1:0-6590 GCA_964655185.1 uncultured Nitrospirales bacterium
AAGATTGAAGTTTTGTATATCTATACGGAGTTAGAGTTCCTTCTGCAAGTCTCTTAATAACATATTCTGGGGGATGCGGTATACATCTATGTCCCCTGCTACTATTTAGTATTGGCACTTTAGGCAAGTTAGGGTATTTCAACTCTGCAGAGATTAATGTCCCGTCTCCACCGTAAGTTATGATAAAATCGGGATTCTCTTTTACCAACTCGATTTGAGGAAATTTTTCACAGATAGGAGCAAGTAGTTCTACATCCTTCCCAAAAAGCAATACCCTTATTCTTTTCTGAGTTTTTGCATCTTGAGCGGAATTACACTCATCAACTTTTGTATCTTCTACACCACCTATGTCTCTAATCATAATTATGATATTAACCTAATTTCTTCTCTACCTACTTCTTATCAGATAATGTATGGTGAACAAATTCCTGAATTTTTTCTTGGTCCTTCTCATCAATTTTCGTAAATACTATACCTACCTTAAATTTATCATCACCGAGTTCATCTTTATCACACCTTACAACAATTCCTTCAGCAGTAATTCTATGATTAACAGGCTTAGGCAATTCTATCGCTATTTGTAAACGAGTCATAATAGGTACAGGTTGGACAGTGTGGCACAATAATCCATTAGCACTAATATTGTCTACATGATTAAGTATACCTGGACCATCCACCTCAATAGGAAGGTTCAAACCTTTTCTACTCCTCGGGTACTTCCTCCTTTCTTCAGAACTACGGTGATGCGTCATCAGATAGTCTCCTACAATAAATTTTCCGTTAGGATAAAATTATAATTCATAATACAATTAAATTATACAAAATGAAAAATTATTTTGGCTCTTTCCAAAATATTTCGTACAATAATATTTTAATTGCCTCTTTCAACACTAACGGGCAATAATTCGTAAATAAATCTGCCGTATTTGTCTACACAGTGTAAATTATAATCTAACACAAAATAAACCTTAGCAAGCCACATTATTTTGTTTCATAATCTAAGGCCATTTTATATATAATTTAGTGTAGAGCATCAAACTATTTCTCATATTCTCAAACACTTAACATCTATGGGAGGTAAATCCTTGGATACTCAAGAACTCCTTGAACAATTAGTTTCAATGAGTCATTTTTTAGGAGACCCTACCCGCAAACTCGCGATACTTGGAGAAGGTAACACCTCGTGTAGAATAGATGAAGAGCACTTTTACATTAAGGCATCTGGTACCACTCTCCAAACGATAAAAGAAACAGACTTTATAAGAGTAAAAATAGGTCCATTATTGGAGATTTTAGACTCCCCAACTGCAACAGACGCAGATGTTCAACATACACTTCAAATTTCGAAAGTAGATATTACAGAAAGCAGAATGCCTTCTGTGGAGACAATGCTCCATGCAGTGTTATATCAATATCCTGAATATAAATTTATTGGACACACACATCCCGTATGTGTAAATGCTATCTTATGTTCACAAAAAGCAGAGGAATACATCCAGGGGAGAACTTGTCCCGACCATGTTGTCGTTTTAGGCAGAAAATCCGTATTTGTTCCTTACGTAGACCCTGGACTTGAACTTGCAAAAGAAGTTAGAAAAAGAATGAAGCACTTTGTAGAGAATGAGGGTTACCTTCCAAGGGCTATCTTCTTGGAAAATCACGGGCTTATAGCAATGGGTCCTACCCCGGGCAAAGTGCAGGCTATCACACTTATGGCTGAGAAATGCGCAGAAATTGTTTTAGGTTCAGCACTATGTGGGGGACCAAAATTCCTCCCAGAATCCGCAGTGGTGAGGATTGACACCAGACCAGACGAACATTACCGACAAAAGATGTTGTAATAAAATTAACCACTTAATCAAGGATAAGGTAAATGAGCAAATTAGAACGATATAGAAAGGTTGAACATCCATTGCCCGATAAGTATTACGCTTGGTTGGTTTATGGCTCGGGCTTAGAAAATGTTGGAAAAGATGGTAAACCTGTAGAACTACCTTTGCGTGAACCAAATGAGAACGAAATACTTGTCAGGGTAGATGCACTCGGTATTTGCCTTTCCGATATAAAAATAATTAATCTTGGTGGGGCACATCCGAGGCTTCGTGGTAGAAACCTTGCAGAAGAGCCAATAGTATTGGGACACGAATGTGCTGTCACAGTGGTAAAGGCGGGCAAGAATTGGGCTGAAAAATTCAAAAAAGGCGACAGGTTCATAGTTCAGGCAGACATATATTACAAGGGTGTAGGCTATGCCTTCGGATATCTAATACCGGGTGGGATGGAACAATATACATACCTCGATGAGAGGGTGCTGGCAGGTGATGACGGTTGTTATTTACTACCGGTAAAGGAAACCACAGGTTATAGCGCATCTGCCCTTGCGGAGCCTTGGGCTTGCGTTGAAATGTCTTATCGACTTGAGGATAGGATTTATCCTACCTCGGAAACACCTTGGTACATTACCGAAGTCCCTCGCCCTGAGATAATCCAAAAGTTTAACCAAACAAGG
Source organism: uncultured Nitrospirales bacterium (assembly GCA_964655185.1). Taxonomy (GTDB): domain Bacteria; phylum Hydrogenedentota; class Hydrogenedentia; order Hydrogenedentales; family Hydrogenedentaceae; genus Hydrogenedens. Next base: position 2,510 of record CAZZMK010000302.1, read on the forward strand.
ATATTTTCTCCAAAGGATGTACCTAACAACGACGAAAAAGCGCAGGATATAATAATAGAACACCCTTCAGCAGAATTAGTAGAAAAATGGTGGCAATATCTCGCACCTCACGGCACAATATACTTGTTATCTGAGCCTAATGAGGCTCCAAACGAATATGTAAAAGTAGATGTCGGCTCTATTCACTATGAGTACAAGCGTATTATCGGCGGAGGAAATACTCTTGAAAAGATAAAAGAGGCTAATTCTCGCTCCGATTTACTGCCTGGTGGAACTGCTTTATTCATCGGTGCTGGAGGTCCGATGGGACAAATGCATGTGCAACGGGCCCTGGAGAAGAAGGACGGACCAAGAAAAGTAGTAGTAACCGATTTAGACGCGGGGCGATTAGAGCATCTTAAAACTCGTTCCTCAGAACTTTTGAAGTTGAGAGATGTAGAGTTAATTACTATCTGCACAAAAGATTATCCTACTCCTCAGGAATTAAACAATACTCTGAGAGAAATTGCCCCCGATGGCTACTCAGATGTGGTACTACTTGCACCTGTCCCCGCGTTGGTCACTGATGCAATTGAACTGAGTACCGCAAAGGGCTTTGTAAATTTGTTTGCAGGGTTGAGCATAGGCACTGTTGCTCAGGTCCCACTGAGAAAGATATGTGAAGGGGTAAAAATTATTGGCTGTAGTGGAAGTCGTATATCAGACCTCCAGCACGTCCTTGAAGGTGTAGAAAAAGGAGAAAGAGATACAAACAGAAGTGTTGCGGTAATTGGCGGATTAATGTCAGCAAGAGATGGACTCAAAGCAGTAAAAGAAGCAAAGTACCCTGGTAAGATAGTTATTTATCCGCAAATTTTAGACTTGCCACTTATACCGCTGGAAGAACTACCACAGAAACTTCCAGAGGTTGCTGTATACCTTTCAAAGGACGGAACTTGGACAAAAGAAGCAGAAGAAGCGCTATTGGAGAGGTTCTTGCCATGGAAAGACTGAAAGGTAGAAAAGCAATTGTAACTGGAGCCGCTCAAGGACTGGGCGAGGCTCTATTGGAAAGAATAGCAAAGGAAGGCGCAGATGCCATCGGCTGGGATATTAATTACGAAAAGATGGCTAATACTGCCAAAAGAATTGCGGAACTTACAGGACGAAAAGTTTTACCTGCAAAAGTAGACATAACAGATGCTGAAGCAGTGCGAAAAGCAGTAGACGAGGCGGTAGAATTGCTTGGTGGGCTCGACTTAATGATATGTAATGCGGGAATCCTAATCTCTGGTGACTCAATAACATTCGATATCAATGATTGGCGAAAAGTAATAGATGTAGATTTAGTAGGATACTTCATCTGCGCAAGAGAGGCAATCAGAGTAATGCTACCAAATAGGTATGGTGTAGTAATTCAGATTAATTCTAAGTCTGGGAAACGAGGCAGTTATAAAAACACCGCTTATGCGGCAGCAAAGTTTGGAGGTATTGGGGTAACCCAAAGCCTGGCACTTGAATTCGCCGAACACGGAATCCGTGTAAACGCGGTATGTCCGGGTAATCTTTTGGACTCGCCATTATGGGTGAATAGTTTATTTAAGCAATATGCTCGGAATCAGGGTCTAACAGAAGAAGAGGTAAGACAGAAATATATCCAACAGGTGCCCATGAAACGCCCTTGCACCTATGAGGATGTAGCAAATGTAGTCGTGTTCCTTGCAAGTGACGAAGCAAGTTATATGACGGGTCAAGCAATTAATGTTACAGGTGGGCAAGAAATGCATTAACCATACAACTTAAATAAAAACTTAATTACTGAGGGAGTAAGTAATATGAAACCACATATTGAACTGAGTATTTTGATTACTTTAGGTGTAGTTTTCAGTCTTATTCCCGGCAATGCTATTGCAAAGGAGGCAAAAACCAAAGACACAGATTGTCTACTTGTGGGATGCGCAAAAAGAATCGTTACACCTGACCCATTGCTACCAGTATCGGGAGGAGTAGGAATTCCAGAACCTGTTGAGAAAAAAATAGGCGACCTTTTCGCAAGAGTCATGGTGATGAAAAAAGGGGATACGTGTGTAGCACTGGTAAGTTTAGACTTTCTTGGTTGGTCTTCACCATTGGCAGATAAAATTAGGGCTTATGCTCCTCAGATTCCTCCTGAAAATATTCTGGTTGGTGTTACCCACACACATAGTGCACCCGAAACCTACGGCTTTGTAGATGAAAAAGGCAACTGCACTGCCGACCTCAAGTATCTTGATTGGGTATGCCAGCAAGCAGGTGAAGCACTCAATGAGGCTTACAATAATATGAAGCCTGCATACTTAAAAATTGTTATGGGTGAAGCAAAAGGAAAAATTGCTTACAATTACTATGCAGAAGAACTATATGACCGTCGCTGTAGCGTGCTACAAGCAATACACGCCAAGGGCAAAGAAGCAGGAAAGCCCATTGTGACTTTAGTTAACTATGCAATTCATCCTGAGGTAATTGGAGATAGTCAAAAAATTCTATCTCCTGACCTATGCGGACCACTTTACGATAAGATAGAGCGCGAAACAGGCGGTATGGCTATATTTATGAATAGTGCACAGGGAGGAATGGTAACTGCTGATTGCAGGGGACCGAATGGTGATATTCAAACATGGGACGAATGCGTGAGAATTGGTGAATTGCTCGCAAGCGAGGCTTTAAGAATCGTATCTGATGCACCTGTGCAAAAAAATCCAACGCTCTATTGCACACATACAATTGTCGAATTCCCCATTGAATCGCCTTTACTGAAAATGGTTCTGAAAAACTCACCGATTAAGTATCCTATAACCGAACGTGGCACTATAACTACGAGAATCAACCTTATAAACATTGGAACCGCTCAGATGGTTACTATTCCCGGAGAAGCACTGCCAAACATCGGCTTCTATCTAAAACGGAAAATGCCAACTCCACATCCGTTTTTACTCGGTCTAACAAACGACGCTTTTGGCTATATCCTAACCAAAGTAGATTGGAATAGTTTTCCGAGATATAACTATATCTCAAGAACCTGTTTAGGTGAAATGACAGGCGAAATACTAATTGACACAATCTTAAAACTGGTTGAGCAATCACCAAAGCCCGACCCACTGCCAACCGAATCGGAAAAGAAGAAATAACATTGTTCAAACAATAAGGGAAGAACTATAGAATACGGGAAATGGAAACATAAGTTTGTCTTGTCCTTAATTATACTCGTTGGTTTCTTTCTCCGTGCTTGGAATGTTGAAAATATCTCACTTTGGTTAGATGAATTTTTTACCACATATAAAATCTATCAGGCGAAGTATACAGATTTCCTAACCTATTTCTTTTCATTTCACCCTGACCAGGTGCCCATCTCACATATAATATACTATGCATTTTATAATTTGTTTCCTTCCTGGTTTGCTAATGTAGATAATCTCCGGTGGATATCTGTATTAATTGGCACGCTAAACATTTTCTTGATTTACTATCTCGGGAGAAGCACTTTTTCAGAAAGAGTTGGATTATTTTCAGCGCTTTTATTTGCTATATCACCGTACCATACGCTCTTTGCTCAAATGATAAGGCCTTACATATTTATGGAACTTTTTAGTCTCATTTCACTACTTGCTACCGCAAAACTAATAAAAAATATCTCTCCTAATAATCTCCTTTTTTGGATATTTGCTAATGTGCTCTTACTACTATCCCACTTTATGACGATATTACTGATATTATTGGAAATAATCTTTGTTGTTATATACGCCACATACAAAGGGAAAATTAAAAAGGTACTACCTTTTATCGCGATTTCCATCTTCTTATCATTCTTCATTCCCGTTTACTTTATGATGAGTGGAGTATCTATCTATACATCCGACGATGATTATTTAATGAGACCTCCAAATATATTTACTCTACTTATAGACTTATTTGCTGATGACGCAATTTTGTCCTCTGAACCATTTTTCCACCAGGGGCAGAATTCAAAGATAATTTCACAATACTGGATAAAAGAATTATCTAATCTTCACTACATTTTCGACACAATTCTTATACTAATATCTGTAATATCTCTTGTGTTCGT
>CAZZMK010000303.1:0-7118 GCA_964655185.1 uncultured Nitrospirales bacterium
ACTGCTGCGCATTTCCCATATTGTACATTTATGGGTTCATTATTTGGCTTTCTTGTAGGCACACTTGTTTACTGGTCGTTCTGGTGGTTTGTCCGCTCACCGAATTTCAGTGGGAATGCTTCTCCGCCTTCATCCCCATCACCTGCTACTTAATATTAACTATTCCTGGCTAAAATCGGGGGCGAATATTGGGAGGCATTACTCCTGAATGTGTAAGTATGCTTGTGCCTGCAAACAATAGTGCTAATAGCGGGATGATAATTAGGATTAGTAAAAGGACTACTGCGGTGTTTGTTAAGCCTTTCCTTATTGGGCATACTGTGCAGGCTTGAGTCTCCGTGAGTTGTCCGCTGGTAAGTGCGGGGATTTTCCAAACGCTCCATACACTTAGGAGAATCATAATTAACAGGAATATATAGTGAATAATTACTGAAGTAGTGCCTTGTTGTGGTAGAGCCATTTTCATTTGAGTTATCCATCCGTTACTCCACACTGACCAAATAAATAGAAATATGCCAAGATTGTGTATGTCCAGTTTCCCAATTAGACCTTTTCTTTTTTCCGTAGCGAATAGAATTAACAGCGATAAAATGGCAAGGGCTACACCTCTTAATAAGATATTGAAGTAGGGGTCCTGCCAGAGAGTAGTTCTCAGCAGTATTTGTTTCTCTTCGAAGCCTTCGAGCATATTATATAGGGTGACAAGAGGCACAAATGCGGTTACCACAAGTATTGCTAAGATATGGGTGGCTGATGATACTTCCCATTGTTTTTCTTCACCTTCGAATTCGGTAAAGATTGCTATTGCTAATCCACCACCCATTACGAATCCGAAAGAGATTTCCATTACTTTCCACCAATCGAATTCCGGACCGAGAAATCTTCCGTAGACTTGTAAACTCTCTCCAAACATGAAGCCAATTCCACCGGCGAGAAAACCTTTCAAGACTAATCTCACCGTGCGGGTGTCCTTCAGATATATATTAACTGCTAACAATGCAAGTATTGCACCGAGTACCCAAGCCCAATTTTCTGCGCGTGGAGGAGTCATTCGTATGCCAATAAGTTCTATCAGTATGTAGTAGCATAGTTCACCGCCGATGTATAGGATGATAATCAGTGGCACCCAGAACCGTATCCGCAACTTCTCTCCTGGTAAGACCATACCGAGTATTCCACCTGCGAATGCACCCCATAACCCCCCAACTATGGCTAACATTAGATAGCCATAGGTTACATTTAGCATATCTCTGCACATCGTGTAGCCTATGAGTAAGCCATAACTCTGAATTCCGCCAAGAGACATACCGAATGCTGATGCTGAACCAATAATTGCGATGTTCTTAATCCAACTTTCTTTCCCACTCGACAATGCGAGAGATAATCCTAATAGTACTCCTGGTATCAGTGCCCCTTGCTCTCCGCCTATTTCACCACGCAAGCCCCAACCTAATGCAACAGATAACGCTACGAACAAAATCTTCATATTCTTTCTCCTTTTCTGGAGTGTAATTTGTCGAAGATGTTTGTCTTTGATAATACTTTAATTATTTCAGAGATGACAAAAAGTTTTTAGGGGGAAAATAAGTTGGTGGGTGTTTCTATTTAGCCTGGGATATTTTAGAGATAACACGCGGGGACTGTAATTGTGGTCCGAGAGTATGGAATAGAATTTGTCCTGATATAGTTTTGTCTCCTGTAGCGGATGGGTCTATGCTTAATTCATATTTGAACTGAGCAGGGAATTCCGGGATATTCACCCACGCAAACTGCAATAATGGGTCTCCTTTTTTAGGCATTACCGTGGGAATTGCTCCGTCTATTACTCTCTCAAACTTGAATCCATCAGGTAGATACTCTACCAATCCTAATGAGGTTACCTTGTTGGAGCCTGAATATTCCATTGTAATGGTTACTTCTAATTTTCCACCTGGTGTATATTGCTTGGGATTTATCATTCTTTTCAGAGTCATCTTCTCGGGAAGTGGGGGCATAGGCTTGTGTTTGTTAATAGGAGGGTTTTCTTTTGACTCTACCGTAGAGGCATCTGGCTGACGCTCATCGGATTTGTCTTTACTTGGTTGTTGGGAGGCTGGAGTTGTCCCTGTAGTTTCAGGCACTACTGGTGAAACGATAACATCAGTTCTAAGTTCTCCGCCATCTGCTCTATACAAAGTTTGTCCTTTTATCTCTGCTGGTTCGTTAAAGTTCTCAGGCACTTTTACGCGGTAAGTTAATTGGAACGGGAATTCGGGAATGTTGAACCAAGCAAACTCTATCGCAGGGGTTCTACCTTTGGGAGGCACAATATTAGGTTTCTCTCCACTTACTACAGAATCGAAAGCCCATCCTTTGGGTAATATTTCTTGTATGCCGAGCGCTCGAATGGGCTTTGAGCCTTCTTTTTCGATTATCAGTGTGATATCTAATGTCTTGCCTGGTACTGCAGAGCCACCACCTTGAACTTCTCGCGACATTTTCACAACTGCCTCAGGGTCGGTTTGTGGTGGTAATAATGTTGGTGCCTCTACCACCGTAGGGGGTTTTCTTGCTGGTGGAAGAGGCTTGGTCTCAGAAGGCTTCTTTGCTGTTGTAGGTATAGGGGTAGTGGGACGGATTGTTTGAGGTGCGGGAGGAGATGGATTTTGTGTGGCTTTAAAAATAAAGTAACCTGATATTAGAAATAGAGCCACAATAACAGTGACTATGAACCCAACTATAGCAGACCTTTCCATAATACATACTTTTCCTATCTAAAGATTAATTTTAGCCGACCTTAGTATCAGTATAGTTTAATAGTATATACCTAAATCGGTTTATTTTCCAAAACAAACTTAGATTGAAAACTTCTTTAAAATGTTATGTGCAGAATTATATACAGATTGATATTTTTTATTTGATTTTATTGGGCTTTAAATATAACCTGGTTAGGGAGAAGGTCGAGAATGAAACCGCGCTTAGGCACTGTGCGTATTCGAGTCTTCCACTCGGGTGATACTTTGCTCAATGAATGAACCAGTAAGCACTTTTGATATGCCATTTGATTGTCTTCTACAATTATGTCTCCCCACAATTCCTGATATATTTCCTCATAGCCGACACAATAACTTGCATTTTTTGCAAGTATCCGCAATAACCTGTATTGCTTCTCTGGTAGCCTCAATATCTTTCCTTCAACCCAAGCCTCGCCTGGTCTTCTCTCGTCGAGTGCCAATAAAATTCCGTTGGCTTGCTTTATATTCCACACGCCTGACGGTGCTTCTTCCACTTCACTTCCTATTTCGTCTAATAGAGAGGCTCTTGTATTCTTCTTTTTGGATTGTTTTTGTGAGGGGGAGCGGTTTTTGTTGGTCAATACTTCTACTGACGCTTTCAACTCCTTTCCGATGGACTCGAGAACCTCATCCTTTGGTGGAGATACAATTTTCTGAGCAATCCCTTTAATTAATCTAACCATATCTTTTGGTAGGAGTTCTAAAAGTTCGGTTATAGGTGCGTTGTGTATCTTTTCCCACGAGTGTAACCCTGCCCTATATAAACCGAGGAGAATTGAGCGAGTGAAGTAGAGATTATGACCTCGAGTTAGGTAGAGAATTTCTGGTGGTACTCCTAATCTGAGGCATTCGGAGAGTGTTCTGAAAAACTCAGTCATGTTCAGTCCCATCATTTCTGCTATTCCTGCTGTGGCGTCTGTTAGCCAGGCGAGTTTCTGCCCGGCGGATACTACCTGACCTGCAGATACATAGAATTCATCCTCTATTTCTCTCAGACTAACTCCACTAATCCACTTCTCCATCACGAAAGCCACTTTGATTGCTTTTGCCTCTCGGCGAACTAATTCTTCCTTATTAGTTTTTTTGCTTCTGAATAAATTGAAAATTCTATCTGTTAAAGTTGTTTTGTGGTCTTTAATTAATTGGTGGTAAACTCCGCCCAACATTTCTTCTCTCGACATTTCAAACTGTGGTAAGTAACCATCCTCTGTCAATGCAAGGGCAAGGATAACATCTAATTCTGTTATTTCTGCCAAATTTTCAATATTTAGCAATTTCTCAATCATTTCAAAAGTGGAGACTGAAATACCTTTTGTAGCGATTAATCGTCCCCGAGTAGTAGGCACATAGAAGGAAGAAGGATTTTTGATGCACAAGTTTTTTGTTATAGCCTTTCGGAGGAAGGAACGAACAATCTTTTTTATCTTGTCTCCTTCGAGGGAAACTGAAGCCAATCTACTCCCCCACCAGGTAGAACGAGCAAAGTCTTCTAATTCATCTGAAGACACCTCTTCGAGTGAGGAAAGCATACTCATTAGGTATTCATCCCATTTTATTCCTGAGTTTTGGGGTGAAGTAATTATCATTCCTTGGCGGATATACCATTGGAAGAGTAGTTCTTTTTCTTCCTCGGTATTGGCTATTAATAGGGCTCTTGCAGGTGAATCTATTAGCCGATACCTACCAGCCCTACCAGCCATATTCTCAAACTCATTCAAAGGTAAAGGGAGTGTAGAGCCTGAATTACAAGGCCCCCCGTTGTGTATCCACTTCTCAGGAGAAATTATTACATTATCTGCTGGGAGGTTAAGTCCTTTAGCAAGTGTTGAAGTGCAGACAAGCACCTTAATTTCACCTTCTCTAAAGGCGTCTTCTACTACCTCGCGTTCCTCTTGAAGTAAATCTCCGTGATGGATACCTATTCCATTCTGAAAGAATTCGATTAATAAATCGCGTGTCTGTGTAGGCTCAAGGTCTCTCAATTTTTCACAAGCCTGCTCTGCAGGTTGTAAGTTCAGTGCATTTGTTAATTCCCAGGCGAGTCGTCTTACCTCACCTCTGGTTTTCATAAAAATGAGTGTTTGTTCGTCCCGTTCCAAAAAGAATCTCACTGCACCGATTACTGGGTTTAGTTCGGTATAGTCGGTGCACCAGAGTTGTTCCTCTTCTACATCTTTCCCGTCTTTATCGAGATAGTAAAACACTCCAGCAAATAGTACGCCCTTCCTCAATTCTACAGGTCTAAAATCGGAGTAAACATACTTTGCATTTAGCCATTTTGCTACTTCTTTAGCCATAGGTAGTGAGGCAGATAGATACAATTTTCGGGCGGGACTCGACATCCATAAGGTTAGGAGAAAATCTGCTACTGAGCCTCGCTCAAAATCGAATAGAAGGTCTACATCATCGAATACTACCAGGCTAACTTTATTTCGAAGTAGCGGACTTCGCGCGCAACTCTGAAGCACTTTTTCGTATACCATAACCGCTATGTGGAAATTTCCTTTTTCTATCTCGCTATCCTGGGCTCTGTAGTCTCGCGTAGAGATTATTACCTTAATCCCTAACTTTTCATATCTACTTTTTAGCACCTTATACACTTCTTCTGCCTGGACACGTAGTGGAACGATGTATATACACCTGCCTCCGTTGAAGACCTCTGTAATCATTGCCAGTTCCGCGAGGAAGGTCTTACCTGAACTCGTGGGGGCGTGAATAAGTAAAGGTTCGGAATTAAATATTGCTCCCGAGGATATTAATTCTTTTTGTAAAGGTAAAAGGGAAGGCGAAACCTCCATCCATATTTCTTTTACCTGTTGAGGTACGCTGAGGTAATTATATGCTTCAGCAGTGCAACTCATATATTGTTCCTTTTGCATTTTAATTTTTCGTTTATTCTTATATTATAGTGAAAATATTTTCACTATTCAAGTGCAAAAGTATTAGTCGGGGGGTTAACCTAAAGAAAATTCTGTTTTGCTTATTTAATCTACTTATGAGTAAAATAAAAGGCTGAAATTGGATTTGATATGCTGTTAAAGAAGTTGCGGAGAAAGTATATATGCCTAAGAAAAAAGAGAAAATAGATTCTGCAGAGATAACAAAAGAAACTTTACCGTCGATTGTTGAAGAGGTAATAAACACTACACCTATTACGGATATTCATACCCATCTGTTTGCTCCTGCTTTTACCTCCCTCCTCCTCTGGGGCATAGATGAATTGCTTACATATCATTATCTTATAGCAGAATTTTTTAGAACTACTGATATGCCATATTCGCAGTTTTGGGCTTTGTCTAAGAAGGAGCAGGCTAACCTTATCTGGCAGAATCTTTTCATCGAGCGGACTCCAATAAGTGAAGCATGTAGGGGAGTTGTAACTGTTTTGGAGAAGTTAGGATTAGATGTATCATCGCGTGACCTTAATGCGTATAGGGAATGGTTTCAGGCTCAAAATATTGCTGAGCATATAGATAGAGTATTTCGAATAGCAAACCTAAAGCAGGTGGTAATGACTAATGACCCATTTGACCCTACGGAGCGAGATTATTGGCACTCCTCATTGGAACTTGACACACGATTTCTGACTTCCCTTAGACTTGATACACTTATGCTGAAGTGGACGGAAAGTGTGCCGATGCTTCAGGCGTGGGGATATTCGGTTGAACCTAACCTTACGGAAGATACATTATCAGAAGTGAGGAGGTTTTTGAGCGATTGGGTTCAGAAGATAAAGCCTGTTTATGTAGCGGTATCGCTACCACCTACGTTTGAGTTTCCGGAGCATTCTTCCAGGGCGATTATACTTGAGCACTGCATACTTCCAGTAGCAAGATACTTTAACATCCCAGTTGCGTTGATGATAGGTGTAACGAGAGGGGTCAACCCAGAACTTAAACTCGCTGGAGATGGCGTAGGTAGAGCGGAATTGAGACCGGTAGAAAGATTATGCGAGATGTTTCCTCAAAATAAATTTATGGTTACATTCCTATCCCGTGAGAATGTGCATTCTTCTGCGGTATCAGCGCGGAAATTCAGAAACTTGATGCCATTTGGCTGTTGGTGGTTTTTGAATAATCCGAGCCTAATTGAAGAAATAACTTCAATGAGAATTGAATTGTTAGGTACAACTTTTATTCCACAGCATTCCGACGCGCGAGTGCTTGAACAGGTAATATATAAGTGGGAACATACTAAGCAGGTTCTGCAAAAGGTCCTAACTGAGCAATATTCGCGACTGTTGGATGCTGGATGGAATCTTACCAGAGAAAATATAGAAAAGGATGTAAGCAATCTGTTTGATAGAAACTTTGGCAGATTCTTAGATATAAAACTTTAATTATC
>CAZZMK010000304.1:0-4473 GCA_964655185.1 uncultured Nitrospirales bacterium
AAAATACTTCTCAATTTAGAGCCTTGAGGATATAAATATTTGCTCCTTTTTCGAAAAACCATTTACACTTAATCGATTAATTTTAAATTGAACAATCAATTGTTAGAAGTTTAACAAAAAATGTAGATTGTAGGCAAGTATAAAAAGAGGTTATTACCTATAATTAAGAAGAGTTATAACAGATTGAAACCTTATTATAGGTAGTAGGATAATAAATATAAAATCTATAAAATCTTTTCGGAAATACCGTTAATTTTTAAGAAAGGAGCGGTAGTGGTGAATAAAAAAGTTTTAATAATCTTTTTTGTTGTATTGGGTATAATTATCGGTGTGCCTTTTTTGAACGTATTAAAGAGTATAATCCTTTTGCAAATGGCACAATCAGAAATGCAAGCAGAGGCAAGCACTCCAGGGACTAAACCCCCGCCAGCACCGCCATTATTAAACGAGAGTAATCTTGCGGGAACGTCCTGGATAGTAAAACATCCCCAAATCCCGTGTCCTGTCACCATCACCCTTAATCCTGGAGGACAAGCAGTTGCTACAGTCCCACCGGAATTTGCAATGCTTGCGAGGCAATTCATAGGAACAGATACCCTTGTTGGTTCGTGGCGAGTTGATGGGGCCAAGTTAATAGCCTCGGTAGATTTTCAAGGGAAGACTCACTCAGTAGAATGTGATATTATAGGAGACAAAATTTACTATCAAGATAGGGAAATCCAAAGAGCAAAATAATTACTTAACTTAAAATGTGTTTTTTATGAATCGCAAAATTTTATTAGTATTTTTTGTTATTATAGGATTGCTAGTAGGGGTTCCCTTCTTAGCAGTAATAAAAAATCAGGTTGTAGGGTCCAATAATGTTCAAAATGCTAACCCGTCTTCTCAACAATCGGAAGGGAGTTCACCTAAACTTATGCAAACCCCGATGCCAAATATACCACAACAATCATCTCCACCTCCACAAGTAGCAATGTCACCTGTTCCAAGTGGTCCTCCTGATTTCACAGGGTCAGTATGGCAAGTAAATACCCCTTATGGACCTGTTCAGGTCCAATTAAACCCGGGAGGTCAGGCAGTAGCAAGTCATCCTATGGTAGGCACTGTAAGCGGTACATGGCGCCAGGCGGGTAATCAAGTTTTTATCACAGCGAGTTTTATGGGACAAACATATAACATATCTGCAGATGTCTGTGGTAATACACTTTGCTATCAGGGGAAACCTATAACTCGACTCAGATAATTTTACAAGGAATAATATATGGCCAAGAGATTTCAAGACCAAGTGGTGCTAATTACTGGTGCTTCCTCAGGAATAGGAGAATATACTGCTTATGAATTTGCAAAAGAGGGAGCAAAAGTTGCACTGATTGCGAGGAGGGAAGAAAAGTTAAGACAGGTTAAGGAAAATATAATCAGAAATGGAGGTGTAGCAGAATATTTTGTAGCAGATGTAACTGATTATAATTCTGTAAAAGCGGCGGTGGAAAAAATAATATCAGTTTGGGGGAAAATAAATGTTGTATTAGCAAATGCAGGCATAGGAGTACCAGGGCATATAGTTCAGTTAAAGGTGGAGGATTTTAGACGCCAATTTGAAACTAATTTCTTTGGAGTACTAAATACGATTGAACATACTCTGCCATATTTAATCAAAGAAAAAGGCAGACTTGGTATCGTTGGTAGCGTAGCGGGGAGAGTCTGTACCCCAATGTCTGCCCCTTATTGTTCAAGCAAGTCTGCAATTATAGCACTTGCTGAGTGCTGTTATTACGATTTAAAGCCCTTTGGTGTATCTGTAACTTGTATAAATCCTGGCTTTGTAGACAGCGAAATAAGAAGAAAGAATCAACGGGGTGAAATTGTAAGGAAAGACCCTATTCCCTTCTTCCTTGTATTACCAACATATAAAGCGGGAAAACAAATTGTAGATGGATTGTATAAGAGAAAAGCAGAAATAATCATAACAAAGCACGGTAAGATTTCAGTTTTCTTTGTGAGACATTTTCCAAGAACTTATCGATTTTTAATTAGTTTAATCTCACGAAAGTCGGTATCAAAAATACCATTGCCTGTGCCCCCCTACTCAAATGGAATTAATGAGTAAATGGGTTTTAACCATCTCATATGGAAAACTCACTGCTTAAAAGATTAAAGATGCTCAAAATACCATTTACTTCGGAAATATATGCCGAGAGGAGGTATAAATTCTGAAATCTTTCACTTAGATGATTTATTTTCGGTATCTTTGAGAAGATATGCTCTCTTGATATAATCGAGGTTGGGAAACATTCTTTTCAGATATTCATTTCCTTGTAGCCGTATCATCATCTGGTCAGGTCGCTCTCTATATTCGGGATTTGTTCTTTCAACTACTTCCATTCCCTCTACAACTCTCGCAAAAGGAGCAAATCCCATCGAGTCAAGTTGAATATTATCAGCAAGATTAATGAAAAGTTGGGTTGAACGAGAGTTTGGCAAAGCAGTTTTGGCGTAAGTAACCATACCTTTTAGGTTACTTTGCTTAACAGGGTCATCCTTAATAGTCTTCTCACCATATTTTGCATTTAATGCAGGGTCTCCAGCAATCCCGAATTGAACAACAAAACCTGGAACTACTCTGAAAAATCTTGCTTCATCATAGAATTTTACTTTTAACAACTCATAGAAATGCTCAACTCCAATAGGAGCCCAATCTTTATGACACTCTATAACAAAATTACCATGAGAGCATTCAAATCTCACTTTGAAAATATCGGGAGCAGTAGAAGGCATTTTGTCAGGAGGAATTGCATCATCTGGATAATCCGAATTATTTTTTTTGGCCTGTAAGGATTGAGGGTCACTCGTCTGATTATCTTTTTCCTTAGCCTCAGATGACCCCGACTGTGAGTTTTCATTTGTAGCACTTGCATTCATTTTGGAAATTTCCTCAACCTGTTTTAGTTTGCTTAATACCTCGTTCGCATCAGCAATATATTCCTTTGTTAATCTTGGCTGTGCAAAATACCACGAGTAGAAACCTATACCAACTATCCCTAATGCAATTATTACACCTACACTATAAATCCTTTGCATATATGACTCCTCATTAATACATAATTAATATGTAAAAAGAAGTGGTTAGTATGGTATTTTATTACGGATAAGATATTTTATAATCTTTTTTAACCACTTCCAAAATTAACAATATTGATGGAGGCAATTCTATGAAAAAGGTTTTACTCTCATTGTTGATTGTGTGTATGACTCAATTTACTACAAGTGGATTAGAGGTGAGTCTCAATATAAAGGGTTCTTTTGAGGAAATATACAAAGTTCTGGAATGTCTAAAATCACTTGGATTCGGCACAACGACAGAAGAACAAATGAGCGAAGACCCTTTAAAGGTGCACATTTTCAGTTCTACCTCCAATAAAGAAAAAGAAGTTGCAATCATACCATCTGTAGGTTTTCAGGAAATAACAATAGAGCCATCTATTCCGTATCCTGGGGAGGAGATAAAAATATTTGCGAAGGTAGTTAACGAGAGTGGAGAGATAGACACAGTATCTGCAAGTTTAATGGGCACAAGCATAAGCGTGGACTTAAGGGATGATGGTGAAAATGGGGACGTCGCAGGAGGAGATGGTATATGGACAGGAATACTACCCCTCCCCGAGGATGTTAAAGGAAATAAGATAATTGTTGTAAGCGCATACGACCCTAATGGTAAATTATTACAGTTGAAAAATCCAGATGGCACATTAAAACCAGTTATGGCTACAATGGAATTTACTATTCAAACCAAAGAGAATCAATAATATTTTTTCTAAAGAGGGTAAGTAGGCTTGAACTCTGAAATCATTAGGCTATTAGATAAATGGTGTGGGATTTTTATCTGCTTCTTGCTCACCATTATTAGAAGGGTAACAGAGTTAATTAGAGGCGATTCGAATAAAATCTATACTCCTCATAAGATTCTTTTTCTTAAATTAATAGAACAGGGGGCAATGATTTTAGCAATACCCGCAATAGAAAAGGCGAAAAGTTTAGTTGGCGGTGAAAATGTATATGTATGTGTTTTCAAGAAAAATAATTTTGTTTTGCCTGTAATGAAGATTATTAGTGAAGAGAATATTATAACAATTGATACTAACAATATATTTACACTCGCAAGGGACATAATCCGATTTTGTATATTATGTAGGAAGAGGGGAATTGATACCGTTATTGACCTTGAATTTTTCTCTCGCGGTTCTGCAATCCTGGCATACCTAAGCGGTGCGAAAATAAGGGTAGGTATGCACGGATTTTTGAATGATACACCCTATCGAGGAGATTTAATGACTCACAGGATAACCTACAATCCCTATATACATACTGAACAAATGTACTTTCTAATGGTAAAGGCTATAGAGGAGAATCCCAAAAATGTTCCTTTATTGAAAACAATAATTAGTAATGAGGAGATTACCCCACCAAAATATAGGC
>CAZZMK010000305.1:0-5028 GCA_964655185.1 uncultured Nitrospirales bacterium
ATATTAAACTCCACCTCAAATTAAGTTAGTATTTTACTTGAAATATTAACTAACCAGAAAATTTTTCGAGCAGACAAGTTAGGAGGAAACCCTGGTCCCCCGTATATAGAAAGGAATATTGGTTAAAAACTCTTTTATGAGAATGTATGTTTCAGGATAAAATATACCCGATTCCTTAGCACATACTTCACAATACTTTTTAACTCCCGACGGTTCAACTCCAGCCCCCATAACAGCAAATGGAACAACGCCAGAGGCGTGAGTCTTGGTAGAGATAGCAGTAATGTGGTCAGGAGTAACCAACAATCTCACATTATCTTCATTCCTTGAACAATAGTCTAAAGCAGGTGTTACTATATGCTTATCGAAATCTTCAATTGCCCTAATTTTCAGGTCAATCCTCCCCTGATGAGATGCTTCATCCGGCGCTTCCACATGGACAAAAACAAAATCAACCTCAGCCAATGCCTTAAGTGCAGTCTCAATCTTGCCTTTGTAGTTAGTGTCTAACCAGCCTGTTGCTCCAGGTACATCAATAGACCGCAAGCCGGCAAGTATACCAATACCTTTCACTAAATCTACCGCAGATATCACAGCACCACTTAAATTGAAAAGTTCTCTATAACTCTTCATTGCAGGAGTTTTGCCTTGTCCCCATAACCAGAAAGAGTTGGGTTCAGGATGCCCTTCTGATGCCCTCTGCTTGCTAAGAGGATGTAATGGCAATAACCTCTGCGAATCCCGCATTATCGATACAAGTAACTCTGCTCCAGGTCCATTAGGTAAATAACCTTCCCATTGTCTGCCTGTAATATCGTGAGGTGGAGTACAATCAGTATTCTGCAATGAATCTAAAAACTCAAAATCATCAGTACTTACTACAGCAAGATGTCTATAACTTACCCCAGGATAAAACTTCACAGGATACTTCTTTTCCAATTCCTTCCCAACGTCCTCCACGATTACCTTCGAAATTTCAGTCGGGATGTGCCCGGAAGTAAAATCATGCATCACACCATCTTTCAAACTAACCAAATTACATCGAAAGGCAATCTCATTAGATTTCAATACTATACCCTGACGAGCCGCTTCTAATGGCGCCCTACCAGAAAAGGACTCGCGTGGATTGTATCCGAATAGAGACAAGTTACCTATATCACTGCCAGGCGGTAATCCCTCGGGAATAGGTGAATGCAATCCTATAATCCCCCTTTTACATACCTCATCCATTGCAGGAGTAGATGCTACCTCTAATGGAGTTTTCCCGCCTAATTCTTCAAGCGGAAAATCCGCCATCCCATCTCCAACTAATACAATATATTTCAACTCTTAAACCCTTCTTTCAGTTTTAATTGAAAATATGTTTTTTATGATTTTAAACAACAGTTTAAGAAAATATATTCTACACCTCATATAAAAACAATTGCAAAATCCAGTATTATTTCAAGTTAGAATTTGTAAATAACCTTTCCCAAAACCCACTCTAAATTCTTACTATTTATTTTTGATTATGAACATTTTTATAACTGAGAATGTCATATAAGTATCGAAGTTCGTCCAATATTGGCGCATTCCAACCATTTTCCAGGGATTTTATAACATTCTTATAATACCACAAAGTTCCATCTTTTCCCCCTCTAAATCTTTCCCAAATAATTTCACCTTCCCGATGATAGTCAATCAAAGTATCATAAAGGTTATGCCACTTATCACACGCTATAACTAATTTTGAGTCGGGTGAAGCAGTTTTGCACTTTTCAATAAAGTGTTCTTTTCTCTCCCTCCACGGTTTTTTGGGAAATGAAAAAGAGTCTGAACAATCACTAACAATCCCCGCAACCCTTTTCCCAAATTCCTTCTCAATCTCGGTTAGCATTTCTAACCCACCATGGTCCTCTACTGCATCGTGAAGTAGACCCGCAATATATTGGTCCTCATCGCCCCCCTCCTCTAACACCTTACCTGCCACTATCAAAAGATGTGAAATGTAAGGAGCAGAACCACCTTTTCTGGTATGCCCCTTATGGACTTCCAATGCCAAACAAAAAGCCTTTTTTATCCTTTCTTGGTCAAGTACCATCATCTTCGCATTAATCAGTATTTACTTAACAGCACTATTGAATTTTATTTAGCCTCTGCTGATATAAAATCTGGATACAAATACATTACTCACATACAAATCTAATACAAATCTAAAACCACACCAAAAAGAGCAATACATTTATTTCTCATTTTTTATCTGCCCTGTTTCTCAAATACTCAATAAGTAAATCTGGGTCGTCAGTTTGAATACCATTTATTCCCAATTTCAATGCTTGCTCCCACTCGTCAGGACCTGCCTTACCACGAAGCATATCCATAAAAACTAAACAGCCTCTGCTATGACATATCTTTACAAATTCCTCATTGCACAACTCAAAATCTGTAGATATAATAGGTGGATTAAACTTATTAAGCATATACTCAAGATGTTTAATAGGTCCTGGGTCAGGCATTATAAAACAATCGGGGCAGAGTGTTTTAATTTTTTCAAGTGTGCCAATACCTCCGTACCAAACCACATTGTACCTCATACCAAACTTATC
The DNA here is from genome assembly GCA_964655185.1 of uncultured Nitrospirales bacterium. Classification (GTDB taxonomy): domain Bacteria; phylum Hydrogenedentota; class Hydrogenedentia; order Hydrogenedentales; family Hydrogenedentaceae; genus Hydrogenedens. The sequence goes on from CAZZMK010000305.1 coordinate 2,586, forward strand.
GAGTGCCTGCAAAACTTTAGCAGGGTCAGCACTCTTCATATCTATATATAATCCCACTTTATCCTTGGCAACCTCTAAAATTTCCTCTAATGTAGGTATTCGCTCATTGGCAAATTCAGGGCTTATCCTGCTCCCTATATCTATCTGCTTCAATTCACTCAGAGTAAAATCGGAAACTGCTCCCTTCAAATCTTTCGTGTAATCGTCAACTTTGCTATTATGGATACTAACTATTTCCTCATCTTTAGTTGTTCGTAGGTCAACCTCAATAAAATCCACCCCTAATTCAATTGCTTTCTTATATGCTATAAGAGTATTCTCCGGAAAACCTTTATGGAAGCCTCTGTGAGCAATTACATAAACCGAGCCATTCTTTGGCGGTGGAAGTTTAGGCTTACCTCCATCCGAAGGAAATAAAGGCACCACTAGACCAAACAAAAAAGCACATAACAAAAGATAAAAAAATACCCTTCTCACTCTCCCTAAAATCATTAGCCTCTCCTCGCCCTATCTATCAAAGAGCCTAAAACTTCTCTATTCTTAACCTCTGAGAAATATTTCTTCTAACTGCAAATGTTATCACTACAAAAGTAGTAAATAGTAAATCAAATATTAAGTCCATAAACAAGGAAAATTTCTCTTTTTCACTCTCCCCACATCCTAATAAGTAATAACTCTTTTGCTTCTTTATACCGACTCCCACAAGAGCAAGTTCAGCTCTGTTGTCTTCTGAGGCTTCTATTATCAATTTTGCTTGATAGACCTTATCCTTCACTGGAACAAATCTTATTTTCATAGTAAACTGTTCACCACCAGCAAGAGCAAAATTAGCATCAGATACTATTTGAAAAACATCCTTGTCCTCCTCTATACCTTGTTCCCCCTCACTCTGCTGGGTCTCTTCAATCTTCAATATAGCAGAACCTCTAAGCAATTCTTCGCCCTTATTCACTATTACTACTTCCTTCACAATAGCCTGACCAATTTGCACTGCACCAAAAGCATATTCATAGGCAGGGTCAGGATAAACCGCCAATGAATTTCCATCTGCGTAAGAAACCGCACAAACAAAAAACATTAATAGACTTACCTCAATAACTCTTACTTTATCTCTCATTATACTCTCCTTAATTTTATAGAGAAACCAAATAAACTCAACTACACATACTCTAATTGATTAGGATAATCGACTCTTTATTATACAATCCAGCATATACAAATTTCGTTCAAAAAAATTCTGTCCCGCACCTCCAACCAGGAGATACGGGACAGATATTCAAATCTTGGCAAATTTACCGCAGATTATTAAATTTCTGCTCTTCTTCTCCTCGAAGCCACAAAGAGCACACCAACAGTCAGAGTAATGAACAACAAGTCACCAGCATAACTACCCGAATCTCCACTATCACCGCAGGAGATTCCTAGTATTCTCCTCTTCGGCTTCTTACCTTCACCAAGTACCGTTACATATCTCTCCTCTGCAGGAGCTGTATCATCCGCAACCACAAACAACACTTTTCCTTCATACTTGCCAGCCTTCACAGGCTTGAAGTAGACATCCACATATTCAGTAGTTCCAGCCTTCACTGGGATAGTTGTGTCATCTGCCTCAAGTTCAAACACACCACCCGCAGTGTCTTTCACAAGCATATACACCTTGGCATCCGCAGTGCCCTTATTCACAAGCAATATCCTTTGCTTATAAATCTTCTTAATCTCGAGTGCACCAAAGTCCAATGTCGGCGACGGAACAATTACAAAGTTCCTACCAACTACTACTTCACCTTCACCTTCTACTACTCCTTCTGGCGTACCTTCTACTACTCCTTCTGGTGTGCCTTCACCTTCTACTACGACTTCTCTCACTATCACGGTTCTCTGTACCGTAGTAGATAACCCAGCAGAGTCTGTAGCGGTATATGTAACAACATAAGTGCCAGGTACCGACGTATCTACAACATCTCCACCAATCACAACGTCTAATTCGCCATCGCACACATCAGTTGCCGTCGCACCAAGTTCTTCATACACACCGCCCTGGTCAATCTGAATCTCCGCGAGACCATTCAAAACTACTACCGGTGGAGTTGTATCTACCACTTCCACAACCCTCGTTGATTCTCCCGTATTTCCGGTATTATCAGATGCCCTGTATACCAACACATACCTTCCAGTACTCCCAGCATTTACTTCAGACACCAAATACATTGTATAAGCATCATATATTAATTGTGCAGTAATAAACTGCTGTAATCCATCACACAAATCATTAGCAACCGCACCAGGATCTGTAAACGTACTACCGCACTCAATTACAAGAGGATTATCCCCATTCAATGTTATCACCGGCGGTGTAGTATCTACTATAAGCACAGTCATATCTCTTTCACTGCGATTGCCACTGCTATCTTCAGCAACATACCTCACTATATACTCAACCCCA
>CAZZMK010000306.1:0-7622 GCA_964655185.1 uncultured Nitrospirales bacterium
TAAGAACCACGCAAGTAAGTTTTGAACTGCAGGGGTATCTATATCAAACTCATCCCCAAGTGAGTGAGAAACATTAGGAACATAGTTAAGTAATTTTTCCCCGGGCAAATCATCATAATACCATCTGGTAGAATCCGGCACAAAGAACTCATCACACGAAGAATTCATTATGAATTTTGGAATTGATTCCATCCTATCTCGATATTCATATGGGTCAACTATTCTTAGCAAAACAAGAGCCTCTTCTGGTAATCCTTGTTCATCTACTAATCTATCAAAGACTTTCATTTGTGCATATTCATATATAGATGGAGCCCAGTATCCATAAACTTTTTTGTGATGCTCCATTTGCTTATCCATATTCAGTACATCAATCACTAATGGTGCAATCGCTTTTATTCTGCAATCAGTTAGCCCTGCTAACCAGGTAGTCCAGCCTCGCTTTGAGCCTCCTGAAATAATAAATTGGGCAGGTGCTCTATCCCCTAAAATAGCCTGAGTAGTATCCATAGCCCTGACTGCTGACTTCGCCATTGCCAATAGAAGAGGCCATTTATAGTCGTAGTTACCATTCTTATACTCGTTCATAAACTTGTCGTAACTATAAGCAATAATGGCATCCTCGGTACGTGAGAATAGAACCTCGTTAGTCTCTGCATCGTAATCATCCATAAACACGATAGGTTGACTCGGCACATTATCTAAATGCACCACTACACAACCACTTAATGCTGCAAGTTCTCCTAAGAACAACATCTCTGACTCGTTGGGTGGTGGACTAGTAATCTTACCACCATCTACGAACAATAGCGCAGTATCGTATTTCAGATTTTCAGGGACCACAATAGAAAGGTTGTGTTGCCAAGTTCTTCCACTATATATCTCATCTGCACTACGCCATATTTGAGAAGTCATACGAGTAACATAGGAAGTTGCAATCTTTATAGTGGAAATGCCAGAAGAAAGATTTACTGGTGATATTGATGGTGCTGTCCAGGAATATTCGGGGTCTATTTCATTAACAAATAAGTCCAACGGAGAAGAATAGTCCCTAACATTTATATAGTCTTGCTTAACATACTCAGATTCTAATCCGCCTACACTTCGAACTTTTAGTTTCACTGTATACACTCCAGGTGACTGATAGATATGAATTGGCGACTGCTCATTAGATGTTGTTCCATCACCAAAATCCCATTCCCACTCTCCGATATCTGAAGAACCTTGGGTAGATAAATCTATGAACATTACTTCGCTACCTACAATAGCACACGGACTAACTGCCCTGAATTTCGCAGTTGGTGGTATGGCATTTCCTATCGTAAGAACTCGAGAAACAGGGTCTGTTATTAACTCTTCTCTACTCCGAGAGTGGACAAATTTAAGAGACAATTCTACTTTATATCTCCCGGGAGAAGTATACTGATGAGTTGGATTTTGAAGATTTGAAATTGGCCTTCCATCTCCAAAGGACCAAATCCATCCAACAATAGGTCTCGTACCTTCCGTTATAGAGGTATCCGTAAATTGTATATTGCTTTCTATTGTGGCTTTTTTAGGCTCATAATCGAAATCCGGGATAGGAGGGGCATCCACATAAACTTCAATTGGCTCGCTCGTAAAGGTTTTAAGAGGTGTCTTCACCTTCAACACAACGTTATAAACACCAGGTTCAGTATAGATGTGAGTAACAGGTTCAAGAGAGGTGGTAGTTTTTACTGGTGTACCATCCCCAAAGTTCCACTCATAGGTTAAATCAGTTTCTGTACCTAAAACGGTTCTATTGAGAAACTCTGTATTCTTATTTATTAGCGGACTTATGGTGGAAAGACCTATCGCAGGAATAGGTGCTTTATGAACAGTTATATAGTTAGTCTTTGTAATCGAAGCCTCATTATTAGAAGCTGTACTTGTATAAACCGTTAAACTAACTGCGTAATTACCACTTACTGTGTAAGTATGAGTAGTATTGCCATTTTCGTGGTAATATGGTTGATATTCAATAGTTTCAGTAGACCCGTCACCAAAATTCCATACCCATTTTACTATCCTTTCTGTACCTGGCCGAGACAAATCAGCAAAGAAAACCGAGTCTCCCTCATATATTACTACAGGTTCGGCAGAAAACTCCGCAACCGGTGGCATGTAGATAACTTCCACTGGTAACACAAAAGAACTACTTCCAAACCTTGTCGAAACCGTCAATTTGACTTGCTGGATACCGATTCTAGAAAAAGCATATTGTGGTTCATGAGTAGAGTCCTTATCGGTATACCTCATAACAGTACCGTCACCAAAATCCCATATCCACTCGGTAATTGGTGCACTACCTGGAACAGAAAGGTCAACAAACTGAACTGGGACATATATAAAAGGTTTAACCTGTGAAACAGAAAACTTCGCGGTAGGAGGTATTCCTGTTTGTATAGTAACTAATCCCGGCTTGGTCAAAGCCCCTTCTTGTGTCTCTGTAAAAACTTTTAGGGTAATATCATAAACACCAGGTGCAGTATATATATGAGTAGGATTAACATCCTCGGAAGTATTTCCATCTCCAAAATCCCAAACCCTTTTTATAATAGGTTCGCTCGACGATACACTTTTATCTACAAATTGAATCTCTTCTCCAACGAAAGCCACTTGAGGTGTTGCAGAAAAATCTACTATAAGATTTCCTGGGGCAATATTTACAAAACCTTCCTTGACCCTTTTCTCATTCCCTTGATTAGTCTCAACGGTTAGGCTTACTGTGTATTTCCCAGGTTGAGAATAATAATGGACAGGATTAGTTTCATTAGAAGTAGACCCATCTCCAAAATCCCAGATGTACTTTTGTATTTCTATATCACTTCCATATACATTACATTGATTAACAAATCTCACAGACTCTTGAGTCCTGGCGAATTTATTAGAGGCGTCAAAATCAACATAAATTAAGTCGGTTAAAGTAATGGGGATTTCAATTGAAGGAGCATTAGTAGCCCGAACAACTACTGTGCCACTATTTTCACCTAACAAAGTCATTTCCCTATTAACATTGACTTCTATCTTCACTCTATCGAATGGTCCTGAACTATTACAATTATCCGACGGTGAGGTACAGTTCTTTACCACAATCCAGGGCACTGTAGATTCTGCAAAAATGGGGCCGACTGAAGATGAAGTATATGTCTTCCATACTTCTAATGTAGCAGAACTTTTATACTTTCCGAAATCAATTGAGCCAGGACTAACAACTAATCCTCCTCCTATCTCATCCCCAGGACAGCCAGTTAATATATATAGAATTAACACGATAATAGGTATCCAGTAAATTCTCAGTCTCATTTATATATCTCCCTTGATACAATTTTATTATCATATTTAACATCATACAATTACAAAAACACTACATACTAATAATGCCACTTCTATTATAAAATGTCAAGAAATTATATACAAATTGAATAAGAAATTGAAACATTTTTATGGCACTTGTTGTAATAAATTTGAGTCAAAATAGTAAAATATATCTGATAAAATTTTAAAAAGTTCAGCAGGAAGGATAAGTAGAAAAAATATGAAGGGGAAAAATACTCTTTTTATAGTCATACCAACCATTTTACTTGTATACATATTGAGTGGATGTGATATTAACAAAAAGGCACAGGCTAACAACGAAGCCAATTCCACAGCCATAAAACCTATAGCTTTTCCAGTAGAGGTTGCCTATCCTAAAAGATGCAGTATTTCCAAATTCTTCGAAACCACCTCCCGAATTTCTGCTGAAAACAAAGTAGACGTTATATCAAAAGGAATAGGAATTTGTGAAGAAGTTTTTGTTGAGGAAGGTGATTATGTAAAAGAAGGGCAAATCCTAGCAAAGTTAGATACATCAGAAGTTGAGACCCAGATACTCCAAACTAAAGTTAATATTGAAAAATGTAAATCAGCCCTTGCCATTGCAGAGCAAAGCCTCAAAGAAGGCATTGGTTCAAAAGTTGAACGAGACAATGCTAAATTCGCATTGGATGCAGCAGAAGCAACACTGAAGATTCAACAAGTTCAATTAAAAAATCAAACAATCACCGCACCAATAAGTGGAGTTATTACTCGCAAAAACATTAATAAAGGGGTTATGGTAACTACAGGTATGCCTGTGTTTTCTATTGTAGACCCTAATTCATACTGCATTCCTATTAATATACCTGAAAAGGAAATCTCTAAAGTTACTCGTGGACAAGAAGCAGAAGTTGTTATAGACTCATGTCCATCAAAAAAATACAAAACTGTGATAGATAAAATTAGTCCTATTATAGATTCTGCCTCAGGAACTGTAAAAGCCACTTTAAAATTTGTTGAGCAAGACAAAGATTCAGATTGCATAAAAGATAACGCCTTTGCAAGAGTAAAGTTAATTATGGAAACGCGTGAAAATGTGCTTACTATACCTAAAGATGCTGTTCTTGAGGAAAGCGGTAGAAAATACGTATTCATTGCCGAGAAATTAGCCTCAGATTCTAATGATAAAAACAAGCAAACCAGTATAGATGAAAACAATCTATATGAAGCAAAGAAAGTAGAAGTTCAGGTAGGCTTAGAAGACTCAGAAAACTATGAAATTATCTCAGGGGTAGAAGAGAATACAATGGTGGTAACTTTAGGACAAATGAGTTTGAAACCTGGCTCTATTATAAAGATTACCACACTTGAAAACTCCATTAAATCAGCAGATAATTTCTCTGCCTCCCAAACTTTATAAGTATTAGTGAAAAATGGATTTTACCTAAGGGTAGTATAAGTGGAGAAAACAACCAAAGATACTGGGAACTATGGAATTATATCCTTCCCCCTTTCAAGGCCTGTTGCGACTGTAATGATATTCCTAACGATATTCGTGTTTGGATGGAGGTCATATCAAAGGTTACCTATTAACTTAATGCCAGAAATATCCTACCCCACTCTTACAGTAAGAACTGAATTCGAGGGAGCAGCCCCCGAAGATGTGGAAAAGTTAGTTACCAGACCCTTAGAGGAAATGCTAAGTATTGTTAGTGGTCTGGTAGAAATAAGTAGTGTTTCGTCAGCAGGGTTGTCAGAGATAACCCTTGAATTTTTATGGAACACGGACATGAATGTTGCCCAACAAGATGTACGAGACAGATTAGACCTTTTTGAGCCACCGAAAGAGGTAACCAAAAAGCCCATAATCTTGCGCTTTAATCCAAATCTTGACCCTGTAATAAGAATTGGTTTTACTCCTCCCTCCGATTTAAACGAAAATGAAAAAAAGAAATATCTCACTACTCTTCGCGAATCTGTTCAAAAAAAATTAAAGAGTGACCTTGAAGCAGAACCTGGTATTGCTCAAGTAACAGTAAAAGGTGGACAAGAAGAAGAAATTCAAATACTGGTAGATAATAAAATCATAAAGTCTTTAGGAATTTCTCTCGAGGATGTAGTAAACAGTCTTGCATCACAAAATATAAATGTGGCTGGAGGTAAGTTACTTGAGGGTAAAACAGAATATATTGTTAGGACACTAAAAGAATTCAAAAATTTAGACGACATCAGAAATGTAATAATCACTTCTTCATCACCGGTATCGGGGATAAAACAAGGTATATCTATTTTACCCAACTTATCCAACATAACTGGTAAAACTAAAGATGTAGGAAACTTATCTAATCCTCCATCCACTATCCGTCTAAAAGATATTGCCAACGTCGTGTGGGGCACTAAAGAGAGAGAAACTATTATAAGAATTAATGGCGAAGAGGCTGTAGAGATAGAGGTCTACAAAGAAGGAGATTCCAATACAGTAAATGTATGTAATTTAGTAAAGGACTTGCTGGGAATAGAAAGAAAGAAAAGTTTTACTGAAATCTTAGACGAAAAAATCTCATTAGGATTACAACCTGTTACGAGAGATTCAGAGGAAAAATACGAGCCTTCAAACGACCCATCCGCTCGAAGGGAACAAGTTAAAAAGAAAAACATATTGAGTTCACTACCCCAAGGAGTTCAAATTCACATTATAAGCGACCAATCTCAATTTATAATTAGTTCAATAGAAGAGGTTCAAAACGCTGCAATAAACGGTGGTATTCTTGCTTTACTTGTGCTTTACCTATTTCTCAGAGAAATAAGAAGTACAATCACAATAGGTCTTGCTATACCTATATCGGTAATTGCTACATTCTTACCTATGTTCATAAGAGGGATATCATTAAATATAATGTCTTTGGGGGGACTTGCATTAGGTATCGGGATGTTAGTAGACAACTCTATCGTAGTACTTGAAAGTATATTTAGATGCAAAGAAGAAGGGGACGATGTAAAAACTTCTGCCCTACGAGGAACCTATGAAGTAAGTTCTGCGGTTATCGCCTCTACTTTGACCACTGTTGCAGTATTCTTTCCCGTATCATTTGTAGAAGGTATTGCAGGCCAACTTTTTAGGGATTTGTCATTAACGGTAACATTTTCATTGCTTGCTTCCCTTCTTGTTGCTTTATTTTTAAACCCCCTACTTGTATCTAACACATTTACTATCTCCTACTCCTCACAAAAGGTAATATTACCCTTAAGAATATTTACGTTTTACAAAAATATAAGAAAAGAAAACTCTCTAATTGCTCTCGTAAAATCTTTATCTTACTTAATTAAAAGATATTTCAGGCACATTTTTACATATTTAAAAAATGTATTCAAATTACCAAAATCAGTATCTATAATTTTATATCCTATTTTGGTTGTAGACATCTTGCTAAAAACAATTTCTTGGTTTTTAATTTTTATAATTTTATATCCAATAACTTTTTTAATTTCTATACTTCTCTTACCGATAATTCTTTTGAGTTGGTATGCATTAAAAGCCCTCTTATTTATTCTTAGATTAATTCTATCTTTACCTCTTTCTGTATTTAATCTTTTATTTAATTCCCTGAAGACCATGTACAAATATTCACTTGAAAAATCTCTTCCTTATGCTCCCATATTTTTAACATTGATTATAGTTCTATTTGTATATGTTTTAATGCTTCTTCCACAATTAGGACAAGAACTTATCCCCACATTGAAACAAGGAGAGTTTAATATCCTATACGAAACTAAGGCAGGTACAAAATTAGAACAGACCCTTGAAAAGGCTAAAAGAATTGAAAATATCTTAAAAACACATCCTTTAATAGAAACTGTAACACTTCAAGTGGGAAGTGAAAGTTCTAAAACTGAGAGCAAGGGTAGAAACGAAAACAAAGGTACATTCACAGTACTACTCAAAGATAGGAAATCTACCACTCAAATTCAGGATTCCATAATTGAAGAACTTAGAAGCAAAATAATTCCACTTCCAGATGAAAATATAATTTTTACTCTCCCTACACTTTTCAGCCTAAAAACAAATTTAGAAGTCCAAATATTTGGGGATGACCTCGATGTCTTAAGGGAAGTAGGCGAAAAATGTCTTGAGGTGGTAAAGAAAATTAATGGAATAAAAGACGCTGAACTTTCAATTCAGCCAGGTTACCCGGAAATTCTTATACAATTTGATAATGAACTATTATCAGAAAAAGGACTAACTCCTGCTCAGGTAGCAAGCATCCTTCGAAGAGAAATTCAAGGAGAGATAGCCACCAAAT
>CAZZMK010000307.1:0-5103 GCA_964655185.1 uncultured Nitrospirales bacterium
GGCTCTAATCTTCCCGCAGGAACTACGGTAGGGACTCTTTCTACCTTCGACATAGACAATGTTACGGGAGCAAACCCTCTACAAACACATACATATACCAAAGTATCGGGCTCGGCTAATTTTGATGTAGTGGGCAATACCGTTAGAACCGCTGCTCCTAATTTAACACCCGGCAATTATACTATTCGTATTAGGACAACAGACAACGGAACGCGACCAGACAATTTAAGTTTTGAAAAAGACATTACTATAACTGTAATAGATACTACCCCGCCGACGGTTACATCTGTCCAAGTAATAACGAGTCGCTGGGTACACGTTACCTTCAGTGAACCGATGGGTTCTGGTGTAACTACGTCTACAAACTATGTTATTTCTGGTAGTGGTAAAGGTACTTTAGCTACTAATCCCAACAGTGTAACCCATGTATCAGGTAATACTTATCGCCTTGAGTGGACCTCCGGTGAGATGAGACAAGGTGGAGATGTGACTATTACGGTTAGCAATGTGCGAGATGTGGCAGGCAATTTAATTGGCTCGCCTAATAGTGGCACTCACACTGGCGGTGGTATATATATAGAAGCGCCGACAATTACTTCTGTTTCAGCACCGGTAGCCGTGAATACTTTGCCTATCTCTATTACCTATACAGGTGCTACAGATGCCAGTAGCGGTATAAATACTATTGAATTGTGGTATAAGAAAGGAGATGCAGGTACCTGGACAGATAGCGGATTGCGTTCTACAGATTCACCGAACGGTGGGTTTACCTTTAATTCAGTTACAGGTGAAGATACTTATTACTTTGCATTAGTGCCAGTGGATAATGCCGGCAATCGCGGAGCAGAAGCAAGTGGTTCGGGTCAAGCAAGTACTGTATACGACATAACGAATCCTGAGGTAGGGTCGATAAATGTGTCTCCGTATACGAATGCTACGCCTGTGCCGATTAGTTATACATCTGCTATGGACAATTTGAGTGGGGTAGTGAGTTATCGTATGTATTATAAGTTAGGAGCGGGAGGTAGTTGGACAGATATGGGAGTGAATTTGGTACCTGGAGGAGGGACGGTGGATTTTAATGTGCCTGGGAATCAGGAAGGGGTTTATTATTTAGGTTTACGAGCGGTAGATGGAGCGGGTAATGATACTGGGGTACCCGTGGGTAACGGATTAGCGAGTTTTATGTTTGATGTGACGCGTCCGATGAATCCAGTGGTAACGATAAGTCCTGCGTATGTGAATGATGCGGGCTTACCGGTGCAGGTGAGTTATAGTGGTGCGGGGGATAGTGGTAGTGGATTGGATGTGGTGAAGTTATGGTATCGTAAGGGATTAGGTGGTGTATGGACGGACACGGGTTTAACGCTAACTACATCAGACGGTATATTCGAGTTTAACCCGCCGGCAGGTGAAGGATTGTATTATATATTAGTTCAGCCGGTGGACCGGGCGGGTAATGGTCGGTATGTGAGTGGTAATGGAGATGGGACTACGTTGTATGACAATACACCGCCTGTTGTGGGCACGGTGAATGCACCTGATTATGCGAGTGGAGTGGGGGTATCTGTGGGTTATACATCGGCGAGTGATGGTAGTGAGGGTAGTGGAGTTCAGAGTTATCGGTTGTGGTATAAGTTAGAGGAGGGAGGTGCTTGGACGGAGTATGATGTGGCTTTGAATGTAGCGGGGGGTAATATTACTTTCACACCGCCTGGGGGTGTGAATGGGCGGTATTATTTTGATTTGCGAGCGTGCGATTTAGCGGGCAATTGTAGTGCGGTACCGAGTGGTAATGGACAGGATAGTTCTATATATGATACGGTTCCGCCGACGAACGGAACGGCGAGTTCACCTGCGTATAGCAAATGGCCTGTGGAGGTGAGTTATAGTGGTGCTGGGGATTCGTTATCTGGCTTGAATTTTGTGCGGTTGTATTATAAGCGAGGCAGTGGTAGTTGGGTAGGGACTACATTGACGAGCAGTGGTAGTAGAGGTAGTTTTTCGTTTACGGGGGCGCAGGATGGTGTATATTACTTTGCGGTGGTAGCGAGAGACAATGCGGGCAATCCTGGGTCTTTGCCAACGGGCAATGGCGATACGCAGACGATAGTAGATAATGTAGTTCCTACTGTAGGAAGCATAAGTGTAGTTAGTGCTACGCGGACGGTGCCGATATCGGTGAGTTATAGTGGATGTGAGGACAATTCGGGTGGTAGCGGATTAGATGTGGTGAAGTTGTGGTATAAGTATGGAGAAGGAGGAGTGTGGACGGATAGTGGCTTAAGTTCTGGTAGTGGTTCAGGTGTATTCAATTTTGGTGCTGTTACAGATGATGGACGGTACTATTTTGGATTAGAGGTATTGGACAAGGCTGGGAACAGTACAGGTGTTCCTACGGGTAATGGATTAGGTTCGGTGTTAGTGGATAGGACGGCGCCTGTGCTTGGCACGATTAGTGCAACCAGTCCTACGAATGTAGTACCTGTGGTGGTGAACTACAGTGGTTGTGTGGATGCTGGAGTGGGGTTGGGTTCGGTGAAGTTATGGTATAAGTATGGTACCGCGGGTGTATGGACAGATAGTGGTTTGAGTTCTACATCTGGTTCTGGGTCGTTTAATTTTGGAGGTGTAGTGAGTGATGGAGTTTACTACTTTGGTTTGCAGGCTGTGGATACATTAGGTAATGATACGGGAGTGCCTACTGGAGATGGATTAGGCTCGGTATTGGTAGACCGTTTGGGTCCTGAGGTTACGGTAGAGTCGATGGTAGTGACAGAGCGTATGCCTGAGTTGCGGGGTTCGGTAAATGATTTAAGTGGTGTGGTAGAGTTGAAGGTTAGGGTAGGGGGTTATGAGTATGATGGAGTGGTGATGGGCAATCAGTGGACTGCCCAGGTAACGAATCCGTTGCGTCGTGGAGTATATGATGTTTGGGTAGTGGCGAAGGATGAATTGGGTCAGGTAGGAGAGGATGAGACAGTGGATGAGTTATTTGTGGATGTTCTGGACCCGTGGGTTACGGTAGACAGGATAGTGACCAACGATGTGACGCCGGTACTGAGTGGCGAGATGGGCCCTGCAGAGCCTGGGTTAGAGGTGGTGCGAGTGACGGTGAGAGTAGGTGGGTATGTGAATACTGCTGAGTTAGATACAGCGGAGGGTAGATGGTTGTTGGAGGTGTTGGAGCCGTTGGATGAGGGAGTATATGATGTGGTAGCGGAAGTAGAGGACAGTGGTAATAATATATCTTGGGATACGACTGAGGATGAGTTGGAAATAGACCTGACACCGCCTGAGATAGAGGTAATAGGACCTGAGCCTTCGGAGACGCGAGGGGAGCCGGTGCGGTATGTAGTGCGGTATATCGGGGTAGATGAGGTTATGCTTGGTGTTGAAGATGTAGAGTTGCTGGTGCGAAATGGTGAAGTGATAGCAAAAGTATCTATTAATCGGATAGGCAAGGCTGATGGGGATGAGGAGTATGAGATAGTGTTGAGTGAGTTTGAGGGTAATGGAGAGGTTGCGTTGCATATCTTGGCAGGTACAGCGGTTGATTCAGCGGGTAATTATGCACCTGAGTATATAGGTAGTTACAGTCTGAGGGTTCGGACAGAAGCGGGCGTATCTGTAGTGAGTGTATATAGTGTAGTGATATTGATGCTGGTATTATTACTCGCAGGTCAATATATAGTCATGCGCAGGGCAATTAAGGGGAAAGAATAGATACTAAAGACACATTAATATTTTGTGGTATAAGACCAACATGGCCTATATATAATTAGAGCGGGCATTCTTATAGGTAGACCAAAACCATCAAGGAATGCCTGCTCTGTTTATTTTCGAGATGATTTAAGATATAAATTAAAGGATTTGTAAAGGAACAGTTAATTATTTTATCTATGACTTGAGGAACTATAGGAGAAGGGTAACACTTGTCTTGGTATATCATCTGCGAAATTCATAACATTCTAAGTAAGTGTACCTATGAACCGACACACAGAGCAATAGATTATTCAACTAAAACTGAATATGATTATGGTTTATTACAGAGAAGGAAAAAACCTATTACCTGCCAAACCCAAAAGCCTAAGAGGGCGATTAGCCAATCGCTATAAAAATGGCTGTAGAAGATTAAGGGGGCGATTAGCCAATCGCCCCTACTATAGAATATATCCAACAGAGGCTTAGAAAAGAGGTGATTAATGAAAAACTCGCAGATGATTATTTATATACTTATTACCTATGTCCCATAGGTGTTCATATGAATTTTTATTTAATTAGGGAAATTCCAACGAGTTTTTCTAAAGTTTTTCAAGAAAATGCCGATTATAATATTGGAAATTAAAAATTAAAGACAAGGAAGTCAACTATGGTGACGCAATGCTGTGTTTGCAAAAGGATTCTAGATAAAGAAAAGAAAGTATGGGTTAATCCTGGAAATGTAGATATGTCAAAGGTAACCCACACTTATTGTCCTACCTGTATGGAAAATACTCGGAGGTTATTGGGATTAAAACCGAGAACTGGAGAACTTTCCTCAGTACCTGCGAAGTAGTGTAAAGTTTACCAATATAGAATCTATTATCTTTTCTTTCTCTACCGTGATTGTTTTATAATAAAGTCATTTCAAGATTATCAACAAGTAGTGGGTGTTAGTAAATGTCTAAGATTCATTTTTCTGGAATTGGTGGGACTGCGATGGTTGGAGGGGCTTTTTTAGCCCTACAATTGGGTCATGAGGTAAGAGGTAGTGATAATCCATTATATCCTCCTACATCTGACCTGGTAAAGAAATTAAAGGTGCTTTTTTATACGGGGTATTCTAAAGCAAATCTTGAATGGAACCCGGACCTGGTAATTATAGGGAATTCCCTCAGTAGGGGAAACGAAGAGGTAGAAGAAGTATTAAACAGGCTAATTCCTTTTTTGAGCCTTCCTGAATGGTTAAAGTTAAATATCCTAAATAAGAGGAAAAACATTGTTGTAAGTGGTACTCATGGGAAAACTACCACCACTTCATTAATTGCGTGGATACTGAAGTGTGCAGGGGTTGAACCCGGATATTTAATAGGAGGCTATCCCAAAAATTTTGAGATTCCT
>CAZZMK010000308.1:0-4458 GCA_964655185.1 uncultured Nitrospirales bacterium
CTACAACATAGATTTGCAAAAACTAATGTAAATATCTTAATTGTTAAGCCTGGCTTTATGGACACGCCGATGACTTATGGGTTGAACCTGCCCCAAAAACTCATGGCCACCCCAGAAGAAGCGGGTAAAATAATATTTAAAGCCTGGCGAAAGAAAAAACAGGTGGTGTATGTAAAGTGGTTCTGGCGCTATATTATGCTAATTATTCAGCACCTCCCGAGGTTCATATTCCATAGGACCCAACTATAAAAGTAGGAACCTATGAAAATTATTCCAATTATAAAAATATTAAGGGTATATCAGTGGAGTAAAAACTTACTTGTTTTTGCTGCAGTAGTTTTTGCAGGTGAACTTATCGACACACCAGCACTAATAAAGTCTATAATTGCTTTTTTATCTTTCTGCTTTTCTGCAAGTTCAGCATACATATTAAACGACATAATCGACGCAGAGAAAGATAGGCTACATCCTGAAAAATCTCAAAGGCCTATCCCTCGTGGGGATATAAGCATACCTAGTGCAATAATTCTAATAACAATTTTGGGGATATGTTCAATCGTTCTCGCTCTATACCTTGGGGTAAAGTTCTTGCTAATACTTCTTGTATATGTGTTTCTAACTGTAAGTTATTCACTAATATGGAAAGGTATATTCCTACTCGACGTGCTTGCACTTGCTATGGGGTTTGTCGTAAGAGCAATTGCAGGTGCAGTTGCTATAAACGTAGTATTCTCCAACTGGCTAATAGTATGTACGCTATTCCTTGCCTTATTTCTTGGACTCGCAAAACGTAGAAGTGAACTACTTCTTCTAAAGGAAGATGCTGAAAATCATCGCTCTGTGCTCATATACTACACAAAAGAATACCTCGACCAACTCTTGTTGATAGTGGCTGGGGGAGCAATAATTACTTACACAATTTACACCTGCTCTCCTGAAGTAGTAAAAAGATTAGGTACAGATAAATTGTACTTAGGTTTACCCTTTGTAATATACGGTTTGTTCAGATACTTATATCTTGTTCATTACAAAAACGAGGGTTCCGACCCAAGTAAAGTATTAATATCTGACTTCCCAATATTGCTATGCGTATTCTTATGGATTGTGCTTAATATCGGATTAATTTATTGGGGTAAACTTTTCTAACCTCTGTAAGTAAAGGCTAAAAAGTTATGTTGGAAGTTTCGCAAAGCCTCAACAAAATTACCAGAAAAACTATGGGTATTGTTCTTGGTGGAGGTAGAGGAACGAGGTTATATCCACTAACAAAATATAGGGCCAAGCCTGCTGTGCCACTTTGTGGTCGATACAGATTAGTTGACATTCCTCTTAGCAATTGCATCAACTCAGGCATAATGCGAATAGTCGTTCTTACTCAATTTAATAGCCACTCTTTAAATCGACACATAATGAATACATACCACTTTGATGAGTTTCACAAAGGAAGTGTAACTATTCTCGCTGCAGAACAAACTAACGAGACAGGTGATTGGTTCCAGGGCACAGCAGATGCGGTAAGAAAACATATAATCCATATTTACGACCCCGATATAGATTATTATCTAATCTTATCTGGTGACCAACTTTATCGAATGGATTACAAAGAATTATTAAGAACTCATATAACTAAAAATGCAGACATTACTGTATCCGCAATTCCAGTAGCCAGAGACAATGCACATCAGTTTGGAATTATGAGGGTAGATTCTGAAGGAAGGATTATCCAATTTGTAGAAAAGCCGAAATCTGACGAAGTGCTCTCACAACTTATAACCCCAAGTTCCTTATTTGAAGAGTTCAACATAAATGTGGATGGTAAAGATTTTTTAGCATCGATGGGGGTTTATGTCTTCAATGCGGAGATACTAATAAACCTACTCAAAGAACATCTTGAATGGATTGATTTCGGAAAGCAATTAATTCCGGGGACTCTTAAAGATTACAAAGTATATGCACATATCTTCAATGGTTTCTGGGAGGATATAGGAACTGTCAGGTCGTACTATGAAGTAAGTCTTGCTATGACCGATGATGTACCTCCATTTGAATTTCACGACCCTGACCAACCTATATACACACATAGAAGAGCCTTACCCGGAGCCAAGATATCCTCAGCAGAAATTGACCATACAATAATATGCTCCGGGGTAAAAATAGAAAAAGCAAAAATATTCCGCTCCATCATAGGCATAAGAAGTGTAATTAGAGAAAATGTAGTTATCAAAGAAAGCATCCTTTGTGGAGCAGACACTTTCGAATCTGAACCTATACGTCATCCGTCAGGAATACCAATGGGAATCGGCAAAGGGAGTTATATCGAAAGAGCCATTATAGACCATAATGCAAGAATCGGGGAGGATGTCACCATTATCGGCAGTGATAAACTTAGCAATTCCGACGGTAACGGCTACTCCATAAGAGATGGAATAGTAGTGGTTCACAAAAACGCCGTTATATCTGATGGCACGAGAATAGGGGATGTTTGATGAGCAATTTGCCTACTGAACTATCTGCTCCACAAAAAGAATTCAGATGGTATGAGGGTCTTGCAATTTGCCTATCAATGATAGGGGTTCAACTTTGTAGTGAAGTAATAAATCAATGGGGATTATACTTTTACTCACCATCAGGTGGGGTGGGAAGAATTGTTTATGTATCTATTAGTTTAGTTGGGTATATATTTATCATAGGGACAATCTGGGATGCTTTTAGTAGTCCCATTGTAGGTGTAATCTCAGACAAGACCCCTACTCGCCCCGGTAAATGGCGGATTATTCCAATACATGGTCGAAGAAGACCCTATATTTTCTTCGGAGCACTGTTAATGGTCTTCACTATGATAAGTTTCTGGTATCCTCCAATTTCGGCTCCCTCAACTGTAAATTTCCTATATGCCACTTTCATATTATGTGCTCACTGGACTCTATTCTCAATTACTGTAATACCTCTTAACGCGCTTGGGCCCGAAATTGCAAGGTCGGAATCTGCACGAGTAGCACTCGGGACATGGACTGCAGTAGGAATGATTGTAGGGCTTGCTTTTGCAAATGCACTTCCCGGGGTCCTTATTGTCAAACTTGACCCTGCAAGGGTAGAAAGCCACCTTTCTATCGCAACTGCAAATACAATCAACCCGATAGAGTTTACGAATAATTGGCTTTCACAATTCAAAACCGCCACATCTCCAGAAGCCGACATTAGAATGAGAGGCAATACAATAGAAATAAAAGGGAATACGCTTGAACAGATAAGAGAATCTTTACTCGACAATAGAATTGATTACTTGTTAAAAAGTGCGGGGGCTACGGGGGCTCAAAAACTGCCTCGAAAGGCTTTCAGAGCGTATCAAATCACAGGTGGAGATATTAACGAGAGTATTAAATACATAAGAGAAAAACTTACAGAGTTCTTAAAGCCCTATGCTAAGGATGTTCTGGGTGTACAGAATGACCAAACAAAAGATATGCTTGTATTTCATTCAAAAGTGATAGAACAAATCAGAATAGAGAATCTAACATCGGAATTTAAGATGATTTCCGAAACAAAATTTAAACTAAATAATGATTTACTGATTATTGAGTCTACCGAGATAACTAAAGATTTCGAAAATATTATAAATACTCTACTTAAAATCGCAATAAATCGTAATATAATCATACCCTCCTGGGCTGAAAATACTATGGTAATAACTAAACCTCTCGCTTTCGAGATAGGAAAGATAGAAGTTCAAGAATCGTTAAAACAAACTGGTGGTGTTGCCCAAATAAAGTGGGTTGAAGAAAGTTTCTCGCCTGCAGGATACCGGAGAGTTGCCTTCATCTTCAGTATTGTGTCTTTTATATTATTTCTACTACCTGTAATATTTATTAGAGAAAGATACGATTCTGAAGCCGTGCAAAGTGAGCCATTACCATGGGGAGAAGGATTGAAAGATGCTTTCAAAAATCTTCCCTTCCTCATATACGCAGGTGCTTTCTTCCTTTTCACCATCGGATTTCTTGCTGTGCAAAGAGTTCTACCATATTGGGCTGAACTTGGATTGGACGGTGACGAAAGCACAATAACATTCCTGCTAATACCATTTATCCTCGTAGCAGTACTTTCCTACGCAGTTATACCGATACTTGCAAAATTTATGCATATGAAGTGGTTGATGTTTATAGCATTGGGTATTATCGCCTCCGGAATGCCCTTTTTATACATAATCGGTAAGGCAAATCTTGAACCATTCTGGAAGACCATAGCGGGAATGGTTCTGTTTGGATACTGTGGGATAGGTCAAGCAATTATTTATGTAATGATGATACCAATGCTCGGAGATATTATCGATTATGACGAAAGTTTTTCAGGAGAGCGAAGAGAAGCGGTATATAATGGACTAAGTGCTTTTATATGGAAAGCATCTATGGCAGGCTCTATTCTATTAGCATCTCAATCAATGAGTCTATGGGGGAATTC
>CAZZMK010000309.1:0-2961 GCA_964655185.1 uncultured Nitrospirales bacterium
TCTCTAAATTCACCATACTCAGTAGGGAGTTGGGCCTCTGCAACTCTTTTAACTAATTTTTCAGTTGCCCTACGATATTTTATAATTTGTTCAATGGAGCAAATCTTTAGTCCGTGTTTTTGGGCAAATTCCTCTAAATCTGGAAGACGAGCCATTGTTCCATCGTCTTTCATTATTTCACATATTACCGCTACAGGATACATATTAGCCATTTTCAAAAGGTCTACAGATCCTTCTGTTTGTCCTGCCCTAACAAGTACACCCCCTTCTTTTGCACATAGTGGAAATACATGCCCAGGCCTTACAAAATCCTTCGCCGTCGAATTGGGGTTGGCTGCCAATTTTATAGTGTAGGCGCGGTCATGTGCACTTATTCCCGTTGTTATTCCATGGGCCGCATCAAATGAAACATGAAAAGCAGTAGTAAATGGAGATGTGTTATCAGTAGTCATAGGGGGGAGGTCAAGTTCTATTAATCTTTCTTTAAGCATAGGTACGCAAATGAGACCTCTTCCATACTTCGCCATAAAATTTATTGCTTCAGGGGTTACCTTTTCCCCTGCCATAACAAGGTCACCTTCATTCTCCCTGTCCTCATCGTCAATAAGTATTATCATCTTGCCTTCTTGCAAATCCTTTATAATTTCTTCAAGTGGTGCTAACATACTACATTAACCTTTCTTCCTAATTTTGGTTACTCTAAATAAAGCCGTGTTGACTTAAGAATTCCATAGTAACTCCCTTTTGAGAGGAATAAGAACTTAATAGCCTTTCTACATATTTCCCGATTATATCCGCTTCAAGGTTGACTATGTCCCCTACCTTTTTGTATTTGAGGGTTGTATTGTTGAAAGTAGTAGGAATTATAGCGACTGAAAATTGATACCTCTCGATACTTACTATTGTCAAACTTATACCATCTACAGCAATTGAACCTTTTGGAACAAGATATTTTGCAAATTCTGTCGGAAAACTGAACCACCAAGTAGAAAAATCTCCTTCCTTTATTATTTTTTCTACCTTTCCTGTGCAATCCACATGTCCTAAAACTATATGTCCATTAAATCTATCGTTGATTTTTAATGCCCTTTCCAAATTTACCTTATCACCTTCTTTAAGTTCAGAAAGATTTGTCTTTCTTCTTGTTTCTGGAGATACATTTACAAGGAAACTTCTTTCTAATATTTTTGTAACGGTAAGGCATACCCCATTAACAGCCACACTCTCTCCTTTTTTAATATCAAGAAATTCACCAGATGCAGAAATTTCCATCTCAGAACTACTTTTTTTTAATATTGTCCCTACTTCCTCTATTATTCCTGTAAACATTATGAATTCCTTTTATATTCAGGATACGCTATTATTAAAACATCTTTTCCCATCTGGGTTATTTTATCTATTCTGAATTTAAAACTTTCTGAGACGCTCTTTACTAAACATTCTCCTTCGACTGGAGTAGGTGAATTTCTCCCCCCAAATATGAGTGGTGCTATAAAAGCATAAATTTTGTCTACGATACCTTCAGAAAAGGCAGAAGCAAATGTTTCTCCTCCCCCTTCTATTAATACTGAAGTTACTTGCTTCTCTCCTAAATATTCCATTAGTTTTGTTAGCGGAGTTTTCCCATCTTTCGGAGGAAGATATATAGTTTTATCTGCATTAGGATATCGTCTGTCAGGTATAGAAGTTACAATCCAAGTTTCAGCAATATCTCTTGATTTATATATATTCAAATCTTCACTTAAACCCGCTTTTTTATCTAAGATTATTCTTATTCGAGGCTTACTCAATTTTTTAGAGACTAATCGGGGGGTTAAATAAGGATTGTCTATTACTGCTGTATTCCCACCAATTAGTATGCAATCCACTTCGTTTCTGAGTTCGTGTACAAACTTTAATGATTCCAAAGAGGAGATGTATTTTGAATCTCTATTTTCTGTTGCTATTTTGCCGTCTATTGTCATAGCCCATTTGGCTACTACAAATGGCTTGCGGGTTGTAATATATTTTATAAAGGCTTCATTTTGTTTTTTTGCTTCTTCCTCTAAGATTCCAACTATCACATTTATACCTGCACTTCGTAATGCTGATATTCCTTTTCCACATACAAGAGGATTTGGATCTTGCATAGCAATTACTACCTCGGAGGGTTTAGCCTCAATCAACTTTGGCACGCAAGGGGGAGTTTTCCCAAAATGAACACAAGGTTCTAATGATATATATATAGTGGAACCTTCAGGGTCTTCAGTTGTGTTATTAAGAGCGTTTATCTCCGCATGTGGCTTACCTGCTTCTTCATGATAGCCCTCACCAATTATCTTATTATTTTTTACAATGACACACCCTACCATTGGGTTAGGGGAAGTTTTACCTCTCCCTAACTCTGCAAGTTCTAATGCCCTTTGCATATAGTATATGTGTTTTTGATAATTACTGTTCATAATAGTTTTTACTTTAACTAATTTATTAAATTAAAAAGCCCTGATAGTTTTTAACCTATCAGGGCTTCAAGGGAAACGCCGCAAGATGGCCGCTGCAAAGAACCCATCTTGGACCGTCAGTATTCATTTTCTAACCAACGCTTCTCCCATCCGGACTTTCACCGTCGGCTTCGGAATCTCACCGAATCTGCATTTCTGCTCGCGGGCTTTCACCGCCGGTCGGGAATTTCAACCTGCCCTGAAGGTTGGTTCTATTTTATTAATCATATAATAGCACAACTTGAGATTTAAGTCAAGTAATTTTTGAATTAAATTAAAAATTAATCCTAATTTTGCTCTGTTACAAAGATATGTTTATATATGTATTTACATATAAATAAACACATAAACATACAAATACTAACAAAACAACATTTCTTTGCTTGTGTAAATATATATAAAAACCGCCAAAAATAAATATTACCTCGGGTTTGTAAAATTTACCTCGACTTCAAGGTGGGGAGGATATATACAATTACCC
>CAZZMK010000310.1:0-3609 GCA_964655185.1 uncultured Nitrospirales bacterium
GAAATTACGCTGAGTGGATTTCTAAATTCGTGGACGATTCCGGCGGTTAATTCTCCTATTTGAGCGAGTTGTCGGTTGAGTTCTGCTTCTTGTTGTAATCTTTTTATTTCTGTGAGGTCAGTGAATAGAAACACTGCACCTAATATTATGTTTTCCTCCTTTATCAGACTGCCAGTTAAGCCTAATGTAAAAGTTTCGTCATTTTCTTCAATGGATATTTCTCTTCTTGATATGACTTCCGTTTCCATTAGTTCTGAATATATTTCTTTGAAAAAACTTAGGTGCTCAATATCGAAGATGTTTTTTCCCGTAGCGAGTATTTCTTCTGAAACTTTGAGATGTTTTCTTGCTGAAGGATTTGCAATTAGAATCACACCTGAGGGGTCTATAACTATTACACCACTATCTAAACTTTGAATTACTTTGGATACTATTTGTGCGGTAGAGTTATCCATGACTAATACGATTAATTTTGGATATTAGGTTTGTTCACATCTATTAGACTACTCATTTGAGCCCTCGTTTTTCAATTTCTCTATATTCTCGGTTAATATCACAAAGTCGTTCCATGTTAATTTTTCAGGTCTTATTTGCGGGTCTATTCCTGAGAGCTTCAAAGCCTTTGATGCTAAATCAATTCCAATTTTAAGTTGGGGTGAATTCCCGAGTGCATTTTTTAAGGTCTTCCGTCTATGGGAGAAGGCGGTTTGAATTACATTCATGACCTTTTTACGTTTTTCCATACCAATGATAGGAGGCTCAATTCTACGCAATCTTATTATGCAACTATCTACTTCTGGTTTGGGAACAAAGCATGTGCGTGGAACGAAGTGAATAATATCTACATAGCATAGAGATTGAACAGCGAGACTTAATACTCCGTAGTCTTTTGAGCCTGGGCCTGCACACATTCTTTTGCCTACTTCATATTGTACCATCACAACAATACGTTCAAACTTTATTGAACTTTCGAGGAAATGAAAGAGTATGGGAGTTGTGATGTAATAAGGGAGATTAGATAGCATTTTGTATCTTTCCCCACCAGGTATGAACTCATTTACTAAATCTTCCAGTTCGTGATTGAGAATGTCACCTCGGAAGATTTTTATGTTTGGTAAGTGACCAAACCTATCCTGAAGGCATGGGATAAAAGAGGGGTCAATTTCTACTGCCAATACTTTGCCTGCTCGCTGTACTATGTGCCAAGTGAGGGCTCCCAACCCTGCACCTACTTCTATCACATAATCGCGTTCACTTAAATCTGCGGTTTCTACCATTATTCGATGTATATTATCATCAAGAAGTAAATTTTGCCCTAATCTTTTCTTAAGTCGTATATTGTATTTTTTTACTAATTCTTTTAGTTTAGGTTTCGGCAATAAGGCGGGGTCTAATGGCAATGTAGTATTATCGTTTTTGAGATTGATAAGACTATCGGTGTGAACTTTTTCTTCTTCCATTTACTCTTATAATTGTGCTACTTTTTAAACATCTGTGGTCATCATTATCATAAACTGTGACGATTTAGGCGAAGGTATCTCAATTTTAAACGGTGCTTTTACTTCGCCTTTTTCATCTCTTGCGTCTGGGGGTATGGTCAAATGTATAGTTATAACAACTTGTGCAGGAAAGTCTGAGGGTAACGGTTTTTTTTCAGTATAGTAATTTGAGGGTGCGTTAATTATATTGTACTCTATTTGCCCCAATTTGAATTTGTCTGATGGAAATTCGAATTGGCCTGCAAACATCCATAGGTCTTTATCTTTCTCGGGGCGCGTTATAGTTCCGCTTAGTCCGAAAGAGCCTTCTACGGCGTAGCCTTCATCATTGTTTAGTTGAGTAACCTTTACAGTGTAGGGAACGCCTCTCCCTGGTAATCCAAAATTCAAAGTTCGTTTAGATGTATTAGCGGATTGAAGAGGAGATGTATTTTGAGATGTTTCCTGAGGGCTGATTTTCTGCTCATTTTTTTCAACATTCACGGGAGTTTTTGGTTGATTTTCAGATGTTGGTGCCTGCATACCCTGCTGTGGGAATGTTGGTTGTTTTGGTGTATTTTGAGGGGGTTGTGAGGGAATGCAGGATATTAACATTATGGATACGATTATTAGAATAGATATCTGAATTATAAAGTAATGTCTTTTCATTATAATGACCTTTTCTTTTGCAGTGTTGATTTTATTATTGTAGAATTAGTTTTTGGGTTCTTTCCTTGAAAGTAAGAAATGAACATTAATAAATTATGTTTCAAGTGTGCTAATTATTTCAACTCCAATTTACAGACAAAAAAATTATCCCCGGGCCTTCTCCTTTGGACCGAACCCGGGGACTTGCGAGGGCTCACTTACCACTCACTATATAGTAGTATTAGGAGGGTTTTATATTACTATATTATGTTCGTAGAGGCTAAGATAATGCCTATCACATTTGCTACAGGACCGTTGATAGGCGCGGGCCCTGTTTGATTGTATCTCATAAACTCTACATGTCCATCCATATAAAGTACATTTGAACCACCCGGAATATGGTTGTAATGCCCAACATCGGTAGCAATAGTATCTGCCATTATCCATGTTTCACTTTGTGCTTTAGCGGATGCGGCTGGATTATTTATGTCGGTGATGAGAAACCTTTCGATACCTTCTCTAAGTCTGTATACGGTTCTCGGTCCGCCGGGCAATCCGCTACCACCATTACCGAATCCTTCTGATACTTGAAGATCTTGATCTGCTCTTCTCGCCGCTTCGAATGGATCGCTTAGATATACACCTAATAGATTTAACATTGCCTCAACAAGTTGTCTTGGACCGTATGGATAAGTTGGGTCAGGTGCAGGTGCGCCAATTAAGGAAGCCAATGGACTTACATCCATCAATAACGCTTGATTATTTGCATCGCAAAGGTCTAACACATAACCTACATAGTTGTAACTTGAATCGATAATTGATATTCCTCTGACTGCATCATCGCACGGGATATTTGTGTCAGGCAATTCAACACCCGCAGCCATAGCGGCAGGGTTAAATTGTAATCCAGGTTTTTCACCTGGATCAGAGGGGCAGAACATGATGTTTAAGTCTGTTAGATATTCAGGATAGAGGACCTTAGGATTTGGACCCGCAGCAACTATTCCATATTGACCCGTAGGTGGGAATGGAGGATTAAGATTAGGGTTATAGGTATTACAATCTACTCTTTCATCAGGAACTATAGCGACTGGTGGGAATCGTTCGCCTTTTGCTTCGTTTGCATACATCTTGAACACTAAGCCCCATTGCTTAAGATTGTTTTGGCAACTGCTCCTTCTTGCTGCCTCTCTTGCACGAGCGAGTGCTGGTAATAGGATGGCTGCTAAGATACCAATGATGGCAATTACCACCAGTAACTCAATTAGGGTGAAACCTTTTTTCCGCATAGGATAACTCCTTCTGTTTTGGCTCTGCCCTGCTGAGCCGTTTTGGGGTTACTACATCATCCTGGCCGTCCAGGGCCTACGACCAGGTTTTTAATTTTTTTTACACCTTTTATTATATATAAATTTATTTTTTTTGTCAATACTAATTTTAAAAATTAAAAATGAGATGTAAAATATTAGGATTTACGCAAGTA
>CAZZMK010000311.1:0-4166 GCA_964655185.1 uncultured Nitrospirales bacterium
AGAGGTGATACTGCCGGAGGGGGTGGAGATGGTGATGCCAGGGGATAATGTGCGTATAAAGGCGAGGTTGATAACCCCAGTGGCGATGTCAGAGAATTTGCGCTTCGCTATCCGTGAAGGCGGTAAAACCGTTGGCGCAGGTGTAGTTACGAAAATTATAGAATAATCTGTTATAATTTAAAAAGGTGATTTAGAAATGCGTGAGATTGTAACTTTACAGTGCACGGAATGCAAAAGGAAGAATTATACAACTACTCGCGATAAGAAAAAGCATCCTGAACGTTTAGAGATAAAAAAGTATTGCAAGTTTGATAGGAAGCATACACTTCATCGTGAGATGAAGTGAAGTTTTGGTTTGTTTGGTGCAGGCCTGTAGCACAATTGGTAGTGCAGCGGCCTCCAAAGCCGAAGGTTGGGGGTTCGAGTCCCTCCAGGCCTGCCAGTTTTCTAATAAATCAATGAAAAGGAAGGTCTGAGAGAAAGGATACTTAAATGCCTAAAGTTGTAGTATCACCAGTTACAGAGGAAAAAGAAGAAAAGGGATTAAGGGCAATATATAACAAGGTTAAGAACTTTATTTTAGAAGTTAAGTCTGAATTAGAAAAGGTAACTTGGCCCACTGTGGATG
Source organism: uncultured Nitrospirales bacterium (assembly GCA_964655185.1). GTDB lineage: Bacteria > Hydrogenedentota > Hydrogenedentia > Hydrogenedentales > Hydrogenedentaceae > Hydrogenedens. The sequence goes on from CAZZMK010000311.1 coordinate 629, forward strand.
ACTTAAAAGTGTCAACAAAGGTTACTATGATTTTGCTTGGGATTATGGCAGGTATTATATTTGTATTTGACCTAATATTTGCTCAACTGATGTACCTTATTTTGGGGCTGGTTTCGTAGGAGGATAATAAAGGGAGTTTATTAATGGACAAGGAAAAAAACATAAAAACTCAAGGTGTAGAATCTGGCGATGTAAAAGTGGGGGAAGCCCCTATTACAAGGGACCAGTTATTAAAACCTGTGCCTGATGATGGTATCGTTAGGAGATGGTATGCTTTGCATGTTTTAACTGCAAAGGAATACGAAGTTTGTGACAAACTTTTGAAACTTGCTAAGCAAAGGGGGATGGAGAATTTAGTTACGAATGCTTTCGTACCCAAACAAAGGGTAGCGGAAGTTAGAGGCGGTGTACAAAAGGTCAAAGAACAGAAGTGTTTTCCCGGATATATTTTAGTTCAACTTCCTGAACATCCGGAGAAATATCCTGAACTTTGGGCAATGATAAAAGAGGTCCCGGGTGTTACAGGATTTGTAAGTGGTAGGAGAAATGCGCCTACTCCGCTTTCGGATGAAGAAGTGGAACACCTAATTGCTATAATGGTAGGCGAACAAGAACCGCCTAAGCCTAAATTAGAATTTTCTGTCGGAGATAGAGTAAAGATTGTAGAAGGACCTTTTGCCAATTTCGTCGGTGTTATTGAGGAAATTAATCAAGAACGTGGGACAATGAAGGTAACTGTAGAAATATTTAACAGGGCTACATCTATAGAAGTAGAAACCTGGCAAGCAGAACTATTCTAAAAAAGAGAAGGGTGATTGACTATGCCACCGAAAAGAGTCAAGGCAATAGTAAAACTTCAAGTTCCAGCAGGGCAAGCGACACCTGCTCCGCCGGTTGGTCCTGCGCTGGGTCAACACGGCGTAAACATTATGGATTTTGTTAAGCAATTTAATGACCGTACTAAAGACCAACAGGGGATGGTTATTCCAGTCGTAATTACGATTTATGAAGATAGGTCATTTACCTTTATCACAAAATCCCCACCTGCTTCTGTGTTGTTAAAAAAGGCGGCACAACTTGCTAAAGGTTCAGGAGAGCCAAATCGTAATAAAGTAGGTAAGGTTACAGAGGCTCAGATTGAAGAAATTGCGAAGATTAAGATGCCTGATTTGAACACTACCTCTCTTGAATCTGCAAAGAGCATGATTCGTGGAACTGCAAGAAGTATGGGCATAATTGTTGAAGGTTAATTATTGATAACTTTTTTAACCTTAAATTTTTGTGGGAGGACAAGAAATTAATTGTCCGTTAACCACAGGAGGGTAAGAATATGGCAAAAGTAAGTAAGAGAATGCGGGAACTTTATAAAAAGGTAGACCGCCACCGTTATTATTCCTTATCTGAAGCGGCAAAGTTAGAACAAGCGTGGGCAACGGCGCAGTTTGATGAAACTATTGAACTTGCATTTTTGTTAGGTGTTGACCCGCGTCACGCTGAACAAATGGTAAGAGGTGCTGTTACATTACCACACGGGACAGGTAAGAAAGTTAGAGTGATAGCCTTCTGTAAGAATGAAGACCAAATTAAAGCAGCAAAAGAGGCTGGTGCTATTGAAGCAGGTGCAGAGGATTTAATTGAAAAGATACAGAAAGGATGGCTTGATTTTGATGCGGCTGTTGCTACTCCGGATATGATGGGGCAAGTAGGTAAACTCGGTAAAATATTAGGTCCTCGTGGACTGATGCCCAGTCCCAAGGCTGGTACAGTAACTCCAAATATCGGAGCAGCAGTTGCAGAAATAATGAAAGGTAAGATTGAGTTTAGAGTGGATAAGAATGCTAATATTCATGTCCCAATTGGAAAAGCAAGTTTTACACCTGAGCAAATAGAAGAGAATGCAGCAGCAGTTATTTCGGCAATATTAAAGGCGAGACCTGCGTCTCTTAAGGGTACTTACCTTAAATCATGCGCTATGTCTTCTACAATGGGCCCAGGAATCAAATTAGACCCCGCCGCCTTGACTGCAAAGTATAAGCCAGGTGCCTCATAATCGCTATACTTTTTAGAGGAATTAAAGTTGAATCTTCCAATAGTATCAAGGAAAGGATTAAAAGATGGAAGATGGTATGTTGTTTACTTCGGAGTCTGTTACTGATGGACATCCTGATAAAGTTGCAGATATCATCTCAGATACCATTCTGGATGCAATGCTTGAGCAAGACCCTTATAGTAGGGTAGCATGTGAAACTCTTGTTAAGACCAATTTGTGTGTGGTAGCGGGCGAGATAACATCTAAAGCAAAAGTCGATTTTACTTCTCTTATCCGCCAGACTATTATAGATATTGGCTATGGTCCAGGATATGTAGGTTTTAATGGTGAAACTGTATCTATTCTTGTCGCTCTTGAGAAGCAATCCCCAGATATAGCCAGAGGTGTAGATGCAACTGAGGAGCACGAGCAAGGTGCAGGCGACCAGGGGATGATGTTCGGTTTTGCTGTGAGAGAGACACCAGAACTTATGCCTTTGCCAATTTCTCTCGCCCATAAACTTGGTTTGCAATTGAAAAAACTACGGCAGGAAAAGGTCCTACCCTGGTTAATGCCAGATGGTAAATCTCAGGTAACTGTAGAGTATGTAGATGGTAAACCATACAGAGTAGATACGGTGGTTGTGTCTAATCAGCACTTGCCTTTGTATGGAGGAATGAATCCTACTCCACAGGAACTAAAGAAAGAACACGATGAAATTGAAGAAGCAATAGTGGAACAAGTAATTAAGCCAATTATACCCAAAGAGTTGATAAAGGGTAAGATTACTTACCATGTTAACCCAACGGGAAGATTCGTCACCGGCGGTCCTGTAGGTGACTGCGGGCTTACAGGCCGAAAGATTATAGTAGATACCTATGGTGGAATGGGTAGACATGGCGGTGGCGCTTTCAGTGGGAAGGACCCAACAAAAGTAGATAGAAGTGCTGCCTACATGGCGAGGTACATTGCTAAAAATGTTGTTGCTTCAGGTTTAGCAGACAAGTGTGAAGTGCAACTGGCTTATGCTATTGGCGTGGCAAAACCGGTATCCCTGAATGTAACTACGTTTGGTACGGGGAAAATAGAAGATTCTAAACTCGCAAAGATTTTGAAAGAGATGTTTGATTGCCGTCCAGCCGCAATAATTGAGTTCCTTGATTTGAGAAAACCAATCTATCGTAAAACAGCAGCATATGGACATTTTGGAAGAGAAGACCAGGGATTCCGTTGGGAAGAAACAGATTCCGTGCCTGTTTTGAGAGAAAAGGCTGGGGTATAATAGAGAAGATATCTCCGATAATTTTTTGATAAGCCTACAATAGGTGGAGGGAGAAAAGGGGGTGCGGTGGTGTGATTTCCTATTTTAATTCACCCAATTAGCCTGAAAGGAGAAGAATCCTTTTATTCTATAATTTTTTAGTAGTTGTGTATCATTGATAAAATATTTCCATTCTAAATGAGGTGTATCCAATGAACAATTTTTGGGATGAAGGAAATGTCTCTCCT
>CAZZMK010000312.1:0-9012 GCA_964655185.1 uncultured Nitrospirales bacterium
CTACTACGGAGCTCAGGTAAGCGTGAAACCTACCAAATTTTTGTTGTCCGTTAACCAAAAAAAATTATTTCATTTTAGTTATTTAAGATTTTTAGAAAATACCATAAGGAAGAGGTATGGATTTACAGGTATTCCAATCCACATTGAACTAAAGGAGGAATAATTTTATGAATATAAACCTTGAATGGGACTATTTGTGGCCATATCCTTTCTTCATAATTATTTCATATTTGCTCGGGTCTATACCCTCTGGGTTATGGATTGGGCTCATTTTTTATAAGAAAGACATCAGAAATTTTGGAAGTGGCAATATAGGTGCGACAAATGCTTATAGAGTGCTGGGAAAAGTACCAGGTATATCTGCGCTAATTTTTGATTTACTAAAAGGTTTTGTGCCCACACTTATAGCAAAAATTTATTTCCCTCAATTTCCTTACCTTGCTTTATTAACTGGTATTTCTGCTATCTGTGGGCATCTATTCTCTATTTTTCTGAAATTTAAAGGAGGAAAAGGTGTTGCTACAGGCACTGGGGTTTACCTTGCTCTTGCACCTGTACCAACTCTTTTAACCGCTGTGATATTCGTAATAGCGGTAGGGTTAACAAGAATGGTTAGTGTTGGTTCAATTACGTCAGCCATTGGATTAGCAATTTTAACCCTAATATTCTACCCTCAAGACTACGTATTCGTGGGATGTACAACATTAATTGCTCTAACTGTAGTATACAAGCATAGGTCAAACATCAAAAGAATTATAAGGGGTGAAGAAAATAAAATTTAACTTTACTAATAAACTAATTACCTATATAAATTGTTTGTTAGTATTCTTATTAACACTAATTATTTATGTTTCCACATTAGCCCCCACAGTTACTTGCGAAGATAGTGGAGAACTAATAACTGCAGGGTATTACTTAGGCGTTCCTCATCCGCCAGGGTATCCTACATGGTGTTTACTTTCACATCCTTTTTCCTATATCCCTATCAAAAGTATAGCCTGGAGATTCAACTTCTCTTCTGCCTTTTTTGCGAGCGTTACTAATGCTGTCCTGTATTTAATTATTCTCAAACTTACAGGAGGGGTACAATCAGTTGCCTTAGTAGTTTCTCTACTTTTTGCCTTCTCTACTGAATTTTGGGAGCAATCCGTTATTACTGAAGTATACTCGCTCAACGCTCTTATGATAGCCCTTTGTTTCCTATTCCTTATTCAGTGGGAATATACACAACAAAAAAAATGGCTATACATTATGGGTGTGATAATGGGATTAGGATTAGGAACCCATCCAACAATGTATGTTTTGTTACCAATTTTCTTGGGATACATCGTTTTGCAACTCAAGAACAAGAAGGAGAAGTATCTTAACTTTTTAATTACTGTTTTAATCTCCATAGTAGTATGGCTACTTACTTGCCTATATCTTTACTTAGCATCCAAGAGCAATCCACCTGTAGATTGGGGTAATCCAGAGACCATACATAATTTGCTTAGACATATTTTCAGAAAACAATATCAATTTATGATTCACCAGTATCCTCGCAGTTTATCAAGACTACTCAAACAGTTATATGTTTTTTACGCAATGGGATGTGAACAATTCGGCTCGCCCCTAATACTATTTTTGGTAGCCATTGGCTTCATTGTTTTATTTCGGAAAAACTTAAGATGGTGTCTACTATTGTTATTTGCGAGTTTTACAATAGGAACGAGCGCAACATTAGTCCAAAACTTCAACTTTGATAAAGAATGGCTATCTATAATGTCTGTCTTCGGAATACCAATTTATATGTTTTATACAATAGCGTTAGGAACATTTTTATCCGAGATATTGAGAATAACTCTCAGGAAACCAATAAAGAGATTCCTAACAGTAGTAATATTTATTCTCCCATTGATTGCACTTATAAAAAATTATGAGAGAAATAACTTTTCAAATTACTGGTGGGGTTATGAATTTGGTAAAAATATCTTGAACTCACTTGAGGAAAACTCTGTCCTAATTCCTTATTCAGACCATACCACCTTCACGGCAATATATCTTCAAGAGGTAGAAAACATAAGAAAGGATGTAAAACTTGGAATTAAATATGGATATTTTAACCTTGAAATATTTGGTCCTGACAAGAGGGATTACTTTAAAGCAAGATATGGTGAATTCCCACTCGGTAGATACATACCCGAACTCGTCGGATGGCTAATAGACAATACTAATTATCCGATATATTCCGAACAAGAACTAAAAGTTAAATGCAATACTAAAGGTAAATGGGTGCCTGCTGGGATATTATATAGATTTCAGAGAGAAAACGAAGAAGTCCCTCCACCAAAATGCTACTGGGACAAATATAAATGGGTGCACATAAGAGCAGAAAACATTAAAGATTTAGCTTCTTCACTCATTTGGCTTCAAATCCAATGGGCAAAGGCAAGAGATGCATACATAGAAGGTGATATAGAAAAAGCAAGAGAATTAGTCAAAAAGGGAATTAATATATATGGAGAAGACGATGTAATTCTTAATAACGCAGGTGTTCTCTGTGCAAAGTATGGGGATTATGCCTTAGCAGAAAGTTTCTTTATACGAGGATATGAAATCAACCATTCTAACGAAACTATAAAAAATAACCTGCACAGACTAAAAAAGAAAAAACTTGGAAAAATTAAAATGTAAACAATATGCCTCCTGATGCTTCTATATACAATGTCAGGAGGCTGACTAAATTCTAAATATGTTATATAGATAAACTATTACAATTCCTGAATTTGGCTCTTTTTCCCGGTGGGTAAAACATCCCACATATCTTCTTCTTCCTCGGCACCTTCCGCTTGAACTTCTTCCACTAATAACGCATTTGCACTCTTAAACAACTTGCCAATTATGGTAACTTCCTTACCCCTCATTTTGTCCCCGGATATGAGATTATCAGCAGATTTCGTAGGCACATAGAAAACAAGTTTGCCTTTCAAATCATCTAATGCTTTTCCATCAACATCTTTGGCTTCAGATACTTTCAATGCATTCAATTGAGCAATTGCTGTATTCGCTGAGGCACTCTCACCTTTGGCAACTGTTTCTATTATACCTACATTTGTGCCCTTAATCGTTACCCCTACCGGTTGTTCAGCATCTTCCGCTAATACGGAGGTTAAAATAACAAATATTAGACCCACACCTATTGAAACCACTACTAACTTTTTCATCACTCATCTCCTTCCAATTTAAGGTTATAGGTTTTATGTTTAGGTTTATTATTATACTCCTTTATCTTAAAAATTCTCAAAAAGCATTCCACTCAAACCTGGGTTCCATTCCCATTATTAATAACGACTGAAATCGCCTTTTTCTTTACTGCTCTAATATCTAATTTTCCGGTGCCAAGTACGGGTATTGAATCTACACGATAGAAAGAATTAGGCTTAGGCCTCCACAAATTTGGCAGTTCACATTCGTTAAGCAAAGAAAGCAATTTATTAATTTGAGCATCATCAAGGGTATGTAAAACAACTAACCTCTCCCCTTTTTGTTCATCCGGTACTCCAGTAACTGCCATACTTAATTCAGTTAAGCCAAGAAGTTCGTGGAGTACTTCTTCGACCCGTGTATGGGAGACCATCTCACCGCCAATTTTGCTAAATCGTGCAAGCCTATCTGTTATAGTAATAAAGCCATCCTCATCAATTTTTGCAATATCACCCGTTCTGTACCATTCTCCACGCAAAGCCTGCTGGGTTTTTTCAGGAAGATTTAAGTAGCCGAGCATTATATTCGGTCCTGCAACTTCCAGCATTCCTTCTTCTCCTATAGGGAGGACTTCGCCGGTATCAGGGTCGGTAATTCGGACTGCGACTCCAGGTAAAGGTCTACCTATAGTGCCGACCTTATTAAATTGATTAAAGAAGCCAGGTGTAGAAAAGTCAGGCAAATTAGTAGATACAAGAGGCGAACACTCCGTTGCTCCATATCCTTCCAACGGCTCTATACCAAACTTTTCCTTGAAGCCCTTCCTAATCCTATCTGGAAGTTTTTCTGCTCCTGCAATAACATATTCAAGAGAGGCCAAGTCTTCTGGTTCACATCTTCTTATGAAGCCCTGCAGGAAAGTACTCGTTCCAAGAAGAAGATTTGCCTTATATTTCTTGACTAATTCACCTATTATCTTAGGCTCAAGAGGATTAGGGTGGTAAACAGCTCGGGCTGAATTCATAATAGGTAGCCAAAGGGTTACTGTATATCCGAAAGAATGGAAAAACGGTAAGAAGCCCATAACACAAGTGTTGAGGTCGTGCCAAATAATTCTCCTCACAACCTCAGACTGACTCATAATATTCCTTTGTGAAAGCATCACTCCTTTTGGAGTGCCCTCACTTCCACTTGAAAAAATAATAGTAACTAAATCATCTTCCTTTGTAGGGGTAGAACCAAGAAGTTTTTCTATTAGTGCAATAGGAAGAAACAGAGCCCACAATATCCCAATTAACTTGTCGGAAGTGCCCACACTTTCCCTAACCTCTTCAAGGTAAACTGGGGTCTGAGGAACTTCTATATTAACCCTTTCTAAAAACCTCTTAGAGGTAAGAACATGTTTTATACCACACTGTTCCACACAGTTAGCGATCAATTCGGAACTTTGAGTGTAATTTAAGTTAACTGGAATTTTTCCCATAAATCTCAATGCTACATTTACTAAAGCAGAACCTACAAGAGGTGGGAGTAAAATACCTACCATTTTTTCTGGACCAAGAATCTTTTTAAGTTTTCGGGCTAAGATTATGCTTCCCATATATGCTTTGAAATAACTAATTACACCTGTAAGCGCATCTGCTACGCAAAAATGAAATGGATGTCTTTTAGCCTGATATACAAAGGCTCTATGAAGGCGAGACTTGTAAGGGTAAGGTCTTTTCTTAAAAGATATAGCACTCAAATATTGGATTTTTTCTCTAATAACATAGCCATTTTCAGGATTAAAAATTGGCTCACCTACTTCCACATAAATAGGAAATCTCAATCTTTCAGGGATTATCCACTTGATTTTTCCGTCTCTAATCCTATACACAGTTTCAGTTATGCGGTCCATATAAACAGGAACAACAGGAACATCCAGGTCTCTGGTGAGAATCTTGTAATCCTTATGCCAGGGCATTTCGGGACCATCTTTATTAAACTTCTTTTCCCAAGGTATGCACACACACTCTCCAGTTGCAAGTTTCTCTCTTATTCTCACAATAATGTTTTCAATATCTTTGGGCGAGGCATTTACAGGCACTGTAATTAGTTCTAAGAATCTGCTTAAAAACCTTATCCATCTCACAGAAAGAGCATCTTCACCCACTACGAACACCACTTTCCTATCAATTGCATATAGTAGAACCAAAATATCCACAAACGATACATGATTAGAAATAATCAAAGCCCCTTTCTGCTCGGGAATATTACTTCTATTAGTTACATATACCCTGTACAGGGTACTGTCAAGTAACCACAAAAACGCTCTTAGAATCATAGTTCTCTCCATCCTTACCATTATGATTAAAACTAATATTGAAGTGATTCCAGTAGTAAGAAATATATATCTTGGAGGACAATGAAGAATACTGAAAAGAAGCATAAATATTCCTGATGAAAACGTCATCCCGCCAAAAGTAATTAGATTGTTTGTTGCGATTAATCCTCCCCGCACAGATTTAGGGCTTTGTCTCTGAAGCATACTCATCAAAGGAACATCAAATAATCCAGCACCAAAACCTATTAAGAACATCAAAGATACAATTTTCACAGAAGTCAGATTAGGCAATGATAAAAAGAACGAAATTATTATCATCAAGATGCTTCCAATAACAACCAACCCAAGTTCCACCTTTCCACGAGACAAATACCCTGCAGCAGAACTACCTATTCCAATACCTATTGCAATTATGGCAAGTAATAATCCAATTGCACTTGCATTCTGTAATTCACTCTTTCCATACTCCACTATGTTTAGCATTAATAGTGCACCCGCAAACCAAAAATAAGTTATTCCCACCATAGATAGAAGTAAATATCTGTCTCTCGTAAAGGTTTTGAAGTGGTCTTTGATGCCAGCATATGGGTTCAGTTCTATTTTTCTATGGGGGTCAACTGGCGGCGTAGGCGTAACAAACAACGAGGCAATCAACCCAACAGAAGAAAGAGCAATCATAGAAAACATAGGATAGTACAAGTTCCCCTTAAAAACATCGATGAGAATTCCCCCAACAGCGTTTCCTAATATAATAGCGATGAAAGTCCACAGATTTAGATGGCCATTTCCCCAAGAAAGCCTGCTTTCCGGTAGTATTTCAGGAAGGATTCCATACTTTGCAGGACTGAAAAAAGCACTTTGCATTGCCATTAGAAAAAGGGTAAACATTAAAAGAAAGGGGCTTCTTAAAAACACTGAGAGTCCCCCCATAAACATTACCAATAGTTCCCACACTTTGGTTGCTACAGTAACTTTCTGCTTGGAGAATTTATCCGCAATAGAACCCGCAATGGCAGGAAAAATAAGCCATGGAATATTAAAAAGAATATTACAAACTGGTGTAACAAATCTCTGAAGAGGCGATTGAGGGTCTAAAAATACAGGTACACTTAAAATGATTATCAATTTATATACATTATCACTAAAAGCCCCTTGGAACTGAGTCGCAAGTAAAGAATAAAAGCCCCACTTATTAAACCTATCATTTTCGCTTATAAATAAAACATCTCTACTTGGAGTCAAAGACATTACCAACATTACCCTTATTAAAGATTAATCTTCTTTAGAACTTACTGAGAGGTAGAGTAATTAAGTTCTTTGAGATTTTTCCTAATTGTTTCCATGTAACTAATAATTTTTTTACAATCCTCCTCCGAAAAACAGGCAAGAAGTCTATGGATATTTCGACGGTAAACTGGCTCTATCTTCCTGACAAGGCTTAAACCCTCAGGCGTAAGTTCTACATGCCGTATTCTTCTATTATTCTCTACAGAATTACGAACCACCAACCCTTTAGACTCAAGTTTGTCGAGTATTGAAGTTATACTTGCGCGAGTAACTACTAAACGCTTACCCAAATCAGACTGGGTCCATTTTGTTTTCTTGTACTTCAATGCAAACAACACATTAAACTGGGCTTCTGTAATACCATATTTTCTAAAAAATCCCTCTGCTTTAAGCGAAAGTAATGCAGTTGTTCTTACAATGTTTAATATAGTTTCGTGCCTTATATCTTGTAGCGGTTGTTCTAATTCCAATTCCTTATTTAATGACATTGACATTAATTCATCTCCCTTACTATTATGTAGATATCTACATGTGTAATTGTAAAAAAACTAATTGTTAGATTTCAAGCAATTAGGAGGTAATTTATGAAAGTTGTAATTTCTGGGGCAAGTGGATTTGTAGGAACACACCTATCTAATTTCCTATCTAACAATGGCTATGAAGTTTGGAAGTTAACAAGGAGAAGCCCTGTTCAAAAAAGAGAAATTTTCTGGGACCCATACTCAAAAGTCATAGAAGTAGAAAAATTAGATAAAACAGATGTAATCATTAACCTTAGCGGAGAAAATATAGCAAATGGCCTTTGGACTAAAAAAAGAAAGGAAATCTTGGTAAATAGCAGGTTAATACCAAGCAAATTTTTGATTGAAGTTATAAATAATATGGACTCAAAACCACAATTTTACTTTGCAACATCTGCAGTGGGAATTTATGGACCTATTGCACCAAATGTGCAAGATGAAACTCATCCCGAAGGAACGGGTTTTCTTGCAGACTTATGCAGGGAATGGGAAAAAACTGTAAAGCCATTAGAACAAACTAATGTAAAGATCATTGTAATGAGATTTGGTATAGTTTTCGGAAAGGGTGGTGGTATGCTTGAAAAATTATTGAAAGTTTATAGATGGTATTTAGGTGGTACTGTTGGTGATAAAGATGCATACATTAGTTGGATAGCAATTGAGGATTTATGCTCTGCTATCCACTTCTTAATCAATAAAAAGCAAATAATTGGTGGAGCATATAATTTCGTCTCCCCTTCTCCAATCACCCAGGAAGAAATAACAAATGCAATATCAAAAGCAATAGGTAAACCTGCTATTTTTAGGGTGCCATCCTTTTTGATAAAAATTTTTCTGGGTGAGATGGGCAGAGAATTAATGTTAGCAAACCAAAAAATATATCCCAAAAAGTTAGTTCAAGAAGGGTATGTATTTAAGTTCAGAGAGTTTTCCAACTATTTAAAAAATATCCTCAAATAGTTTTTGAAACTAAACGAAAAAAAGAGCAGATACTCCTACAAGTAGCCCTACTGCTATTAATACTATAACAATCCACATCCAGATAAGTATACCGCCTATTGGAAAAACTTCGTGAAAACTCCTTACTTTTACTACTATCTCAGGTATTCTTATGAAATCCCAGAAACCAAACTTTTCTTTCTCCCCTACCGCAACCCAAAATTTACCCTCCCTTGGCTCAGGTAAATAACCTACAATATAATACTCACCCGTTTCAGGAAGTACTATCTCAAACGGTTGAAATTTCCAAGAATAAGTTCCCGTAAATTCTTCGTGAAATACTTCAGGTACTTGCCCCCTTGTGTCATAAACCTTTCCCCCATATCCTGCAGGTAAATTAAAGGGCACAACAACAGGGGGAAACTTTCTTGATAAAACCGCTACTGCAGGAAAATAAACAGGCTTTGTAGAGTCTAACTTAGGAGAACCCAATTCTACTTTCAATGTTTGATTTTCCTTGCCGGAGAATTTTAACCATATTTCCAGGTTTCCCTGTGTTGCCTTGTGATATGCAACCTGTGAAATATCTATGTCCTCGATATAATAGGGTTTTTCAGCACTTGATGGTCCGCCTCCAATCACAATAGGTTTATGAGCAAAAGCCTTTAACGAAGACATTAAGAAAAGTAGCAAAAATATTACAAAACTTATATTCCTCATATCACTCTGTCCTTTAGTTATTAATTATAAATAAACTAT
>CAZZMK010000313.1:0-9971 GCA_964655185.1 uncultured Nitrospirales bacterium
TAATTTTTCCCGTTTTCAAGTTTTTTCACAGCATAAGTAAATAATTTTCTTCCCTTTCCATAAACAAAATTTCTCACAACCGTTTATTTTAATCCAGTCTGAACTCAAAAATAAATTACATTTCCGCTATTGCTTCACTACAGATTTCAACATATCCATTATAACATCTACTACTTCTTGCTTTACTTGAAAAATACCACTCCGCCCTTCCATTTTCGCCCACCGATATCTGACATCAGTGTCATCTGATTTACCTATCAACAATTTACCTATCTTAAATTTACTTTGTGTATTCTCTCCCCTAATCTTTTTGATATCTACCTCAACTGTTACCTCACCCAAATCTTTTTCTTCTCCTGCATCGAAAATTTTTGTTGCAGTTAAACTTGACAAATTCCTCAGTACTCTCATAAAGTCGCTTTGATTAGTTAGTACATAACCCTCGGGAGAACTCACTCTCCAATTTCCTTCCAAATTTACAAAATCAAATTTAACTGAGTTTGCTGTAATACTTACTTCCTCCACATCTGAGGGAGGGAATTTGTAGAGAACTAAACTAACAAATTCTTCAGGAGTAACCCAAAACATAGAAACTACATCATTCGTTACCATCCCTATTTCGCCGTTATCTCGAGTTATATAACTATGTAAATTATCTCCAGGTACATTTGCATAGTAAAGGGTGACAACTTCACCGTTTTTCCACTCAAATTTCAAATTGTCATTCGTCTTATCCAACCCCCTATCTTCTATAGAGCCACCAGGAAAACTCTGAACTTCTGAAGTCTTTAATTTACTAATGTAATTGCTCACACTCATCTGGTCCAATTCAAATTGAGGCAAAGATGGATACTCCATAGTCCAGCCTTTATCAACATCCTTAACCAATGAAAAAATCTTGTTCCCATCTTTAACCCGTTCTATCTTCACCACATCCCCCAAATCCTTAGTAAATATACGTCTATCTTTGAAACTCTCGGGAGACCTTGGCAACAACTCTATAATATGGGTATCTAATAGAAAAACTGATTTCTGCCCCGCGAGCCTCGCAAATACTCCCGTGCTTTCAGAAAGTTTTAATCTCTTCCGCTTTTCTTTGTCTTTCTCTTGTGTGCTTTGTCCTGCGGTTTGCAACCCTCCAAGATAAAGAGTTTGGGGAGCACGCTCCTTTGCATCATAATATGTCAACCTACACCGAGGGGGGTCTAATCCATAATCAGACAAGTTCTCAGGTGAATCAACAAAGTTTCTCCCCATACCAAACTGAATCTCATTTGCCAAAGCATTTACCGCCTCTTGATTTGCCAACCCTTTCGAAGGAGAAACTAAGTACCACGGTGACTTTTCATTCTCTCGTTCCATTACCACCACTACAGATTCTTCTCCAATCGCGGGCGTACAACTACCCTCTGGCACTTCATCATCCTCAGTCCAATATCGTGCGAATTCTATCCTCACCAAAGGTGTTTCTCTATCCTTGACCAAAAACCTATGTCTCAAATCCTCAAGAGAGCGATTTAACTCGAAAAACTGTTTGTCATCTACCAAAAAGACAGACTTATCATCCATCGTCGCATATCTGTAGGTATTAGTAGGGTCAAGAAAGCCAAACTTCAACTCTACAGGACTCTGAAATCCATCTACCACTGCTTTAACAGTCAAACTCGGAACATCTAATCCATAAGGCTTCTTGTCTTCCATCTCCCTTATAATCGTCCGATGATTCTTCAATTCCGAAAGATTCTTTGCCACCCTATCCCACATATATGAAAAAGCAGGAATATCTTGAGAAGGCTTTTCAAATTTCCACAACCCATCAATTCCTTTCTTTGCTACACATAAAGGTCCTCCTGCTTGTTGAATATGAAGTTCACGAACTGCCTCTGATGAGAAATCAAAAATCTTTTTTGCCTCCTCCTCCCACTCAACTTGCTTCTTTTCAAACCAACCCAAACTCCAATAAAAAACCAAAAGGCCCAAAAAAACTACCGATAATATAAGCGTCCCCTTCCACTTCACTGTGAACGTCTCCTTACCGCAAATGTTATCAACCCCGCAATTAACACAACCTGAGGAGTTAACAGTACCGAAAACCAAATTAGCCATCTCTTTTGAAGGGCTGATAATACAATAGGCTTATCCTCTTTAGTAGTAGGCCTAATAGAAATAAGTTCTTCATGCTCCGTAAGCCACGCAAGAGAATTCAACAGAAAATTTACATGTCCTCCAATACTTATCCTTTCATTTGTTATAAAATCAGAGTCGCCAACTATTACAAACTTACCTCTCTTCTTATTTGCATCTTCCTTCTCTGATTTCTTAACCCCTGCCACCGCTACATACAAAGGACCCTCTTTTTCCCCCGACTCAAATTTTACCGTTCCACCTTCTGCAAGTCTTGATAAGTCAGTTTCAGCCCAGTAATCCGGTGTTGTTCTCAAAATAGGGATTACTTGAACACCTTTAGGCAATTTCTCCTGAGGTGTAATAGTTCGTACCGCCCTTAGAAGTAGTGGCTGGTCCATCCTTTGAGTTATTGGATGGTCAACCCTCATACTACCTTTAAATTCCATAAAGCCTTCTTCTACATTCTCAAAAGGCTTAGGGTCCGTTCTCAATTCAACCTCCCACGGATTCCTTCGCTGGCTCGTAAATACAATATCTGAACCTACATCAACACCAAATTCTTGCTTTATCCATGGTCTCAAAAACTCTGTGCCACTCGCCCCTAATTTAACATCGACCCACGGCTCGAGAAATATCATTAACCCTCCGCCTTCTTCCACAAACTTCTTCAATGCCTTCAGTTCCTCAGGATGTAAATCTCCTTTAGGATTATGGATAATAATTACCTCATATTTCCTCGGAACCTCAGGAGCAGAAATTGATATTTGAAAAGGTTCTATCTTATAAGATTCTCCTTCAATCAAAGCCTTCGCTGTAGACAACCCTCCTGAAGTCGGGTCATCTAAGGGTGTCTCTTCATGCCCCGTCAAATACCCTACCCCTATTTCAGTATCCCTCAACACGCTAATTAAAGCATTTGTAAAATCTCTCTCCTCCATCCGTGGATTTGCCCCACTTAACATAATTACTCTCTGTCTTTTACCACACTTCAATACTACTGTCCCCTGAGCAGATGCATGCGTAATCCCTAACGATTCTAATCTCGCTCTATCAATTTGGGGGTCTAATAACTCTACCTGAATAAAAGGTGTATGTTTTTTACATTGCTCCAAAAATCTTAAAGTCTTCTCTTTCGCAATTACTACTGCTTCATCATCTATGTTAATGAAAAAACACAAAACCTTTACTTCTTTTGTCATACTTTCTAAAACCTTTACCGTCTGCGGAGATAAACTCCTTCTCCCTTCCGCTGTAAGGTCTAATGACACATCCCATCTAAGCACCAAAGCATAAACTACTACGCAGATGCCGAAGAAAATCAACACAGATACTATAGAATTCAAACTGGATACCGCTCTACCTGACCAATACGAACTGGTTACTGTTTCTCTAAAAACCGAAACTAACCATACTATTCCCGACAAAATCGCAACCACGCCAATAACCAACGACCACAGGTAGAAAAACTCCTGCATCCACACTGTAATATTTATCCATAAAATCAAAGTTATCAGAAATAAAATACCAGAATATGTTCTCAATCTTTTTTCCATATTTCCTCTAAATACTGCTTTCCTAACATCAGTTAACTAATAACCAAATTCTCATCTACTAAGTTCATTTATAGAAACACTATCTAATCAACCTTTCCAATATCTTGATTCAAGAGAACGAAATGTCAAGAATATAAAAAATGCGGTCCATAATAAATAGTAAACTATATCTTTAGGCTCAAAAATACCCAATGCCATATTTTTCGCATGATTGTCCAGTGGCAATTCCAACATTAAATTCCTCGCAAGTGTATAGAATGTCCCTATAGCATCTTGGAGAGTTTGTGGTAAAGTTTCAGGTGCAGGGTTCTTTGTGGGCATCTTCTCCGCTACATTCCCTATTATGAACAAAACAAGATACAACCCAAAACTCACTAACCCCGCAGTTATAGGTGTATAAATTAAAGAAGATACAAACATCCCTATGCTTAATACTGCCATACCCATTAAGAAGACCGAAAATAAGCCAAAAATTAACACTACTGGCTCAATATCAGTGTAAGGTAGGAGCAAAAAAGAATTCCCTGCAATAACTAATACCGCAAGGACCAAAATACCAAGTGACGCCAAAAACTTACCCAGAATAATATCTCTATCTCTCAATGGATAAGTAAACAACAACTCCATAGTCCCCCTGCTATACTCCTCAGAAAATAACCTCATAGTTATCAATGGTGAAAGAAACATAATTAATATTCCACAAAATACAAAATACGGACTTAAGAAGGTCTCCTCAAAATCAGGCACAGAAGAATATCCATACTGAAACGGCGACTGCGAAATATCCACATAAGTTAGAAATGAAATACAAAAAGCCACACCACACAACAATCCTACTAAACTGAGCATAACATAACCAGATGGGGTAAGAAAATAACTCTTAAACTCTCTCTTCGCTATGCAAAAAATCTTCCCCATCCATATACCTCCTACGCACTTCCTTCTATATCTTCCAACTTACCTTTTATTGCATACAGAAAAGCATTTTCAATTTCCTTTGGATTCTTCTCACCCACCATAGGAATGTCTTCTACTACCTTACCTTCGTTCAAAATTATCACCCTCGAACATAGGAAAGCCACTTCTGATAAGATATGCGTACTAAGTAATATAGTATGACTCTTCCCAAAAGACTTAATCATCTCCCGAATTTCCACTACTTGCTGAGGGTCAAGACCCACAGTAGGCTCATCCAAAATTATCACAGGCGGTGAACCAATAATTGCCTGAGCAAGACCCAACCTTTGTTTATACCCTTTTGAAAGCGAGCGAACAATCCTGTTATACACCCCCCTTAAACCACACTTCTCAACCACTTCATTAACTGCGTTAGCCCTATTTCTACTCTCAATACCTTTTGCTTCAGCCACAAACATTAAAAAAGACTTTACACTCATCTCCTCATACAAAGGTATTCTCTCAGGTAGATAACCAATCAATCTTTTCGCTTCCAATGGCTTTTCATGAATTTCATACTGCCCTATCCAGGCTGACCCATAACTTGCAGGCATATATCCCGTCAGAATTCTCATCAGAGTACTTTTACCCGCCCCATTAGGTCCTAATAATCCCACACACTCACCCTCTGCTATACTAAACGATACATCAGAAAGAGCACACACCACACCATAGTATTTTGTTATTTTCTCAACCCTAATCATAATTCGAAAATAAAGCTATCCTTCTCTATAACATTACCCACTGTGACAAATCTTTGTATATCTCTAAATACACTACAGTCAAAAAATTGACTTTTCAGTATAGATACAACAGGATATTTTTTCTATACGACGAGGACTTTTTTTCCTAAAAAACGCAAAAACTCAACAACTTTTTATACATACTCTATTGTTTTTGTGTATTTTAATGCAAATTACAAAAATGGCATAAAATATGCTTCTCTTTCTACAGTGAGATAAATTGAATAAGTAAAGTAAGGAAGTAGTAAGATGTTTATAGTTCAATGTTGTGTATGCGGAAAAGTTAGATGTAATACTAACTGGATTTACCTCTCAAAAAAAGAACTCGAATCATCTAAAATCAGTCATACATACTGCCCAGAATGTGCACGTGCCGAGATGAAAAAAATAAACTTCTTCCGACATGGCAATAACAAGTTCAAAATAACATCTCAATCTAAAGAAAAATAACAAGTTCTATCTCACATCTCTTCTCTGCTCTCCCGTCTGATATTATATTTCAAAACTTATCCTATATTTATTCAGTCTTAAAATACACATCTTGAATATGAAAGGGATATATTATGAGGAGTTTATTTTTTTATCAAACTAAATTAATTTTTCTTTGTACAACCATCTTTTCCCTTACTATTAACTTTTCTTCCTATCCATCAAAAGATGTCCCTCAACACATATACGAAACACCTATCATAAGATATGTCGGACCGTGGCTATTTCACTTACCCAAGGCTCATATCATAATTGTAAGGGATGACGAACTCAGAACACTTACCGACCCAGATAAAGAAATAAATATTAGTCTAACTCCTCAACCACAAATAACCACTCTTAGAAAAATATGTGAAGACGCTCAAAAAAGAGGCGTAAGAACCCTCATAATTGCGTTCGACCATTTCTTCTCACAATATCGACCTGGACAAGATACCCCGCGAACACTTACTCCAGACACAGACGAATACATACAATTAATGAGCCAGATTAGTAAATTTACCGAACAATACGGCATTGGGTTGGAATTAAGTTTTCTCACTCCGCTCGAACTCAGAACAGAATTTACTAAACAAACCGGAGAATCAGGACAATGGATGCAGTTTGTAAAGGATATCAGAGACCCAGAAACAGGAGCATACAGTGTAAACTTATTCAAACACAAACAATGGGCAAATAATAAAGGTTCTATTAACCTTGAATTGGCCGAGGTTAAAGTATTTGCCTTTAACGAACAACGCTTCGGTAACCAATATCGGGCAGTGTTACCTCAAACAATCACTGAGATTTCCGAAACAGCACAAATAGAGGAGTATTCGGGCATAAATGTAAAACGCGGAGACTTTTTGGCAACTAAAATAAGGGTGTATGGTAAAGGTGCAGTTGAAAAAACTAAAGGGGATAAAATTCTTGTGGTCCTCATATATAAAACTCCAGAAATGGACTATTTCAGTGAAAACGCTTTTCCTTTTTTAAAATCACTATGCGATAAATACCTCGAAGCGGGTATTAAACTTCATGGGCTATACTCCGACGAAATCCATATACAACAGGACTGGGCATACCACTCTCATCATGAACGAGGTCAGTTCAACCTAAGGTATGTCTCACCAGGCTTTCAAAAAGTATTCGCACAAAAATATGGCAACGAGTATTCAAACCTTGCTCCATACATGCTTTACTTTGTTCAGGGACAAGATATATTTATAGAAGACCTATCCGCTCATCAACCTGTCCAACATATCATATATCCCGGCTTAGAAGGAATATTGAGAACCGCATTGTTTAGAGCAAGGTATTACCGACTTCTCCAAAACGGAGTAGCAGATTTATTCGTCTCAGCAAAAAAATACCTCGAAGGTAAAATAGGTCATCAACTCGAAGCACGCGCTCATGCCACTTGGGCAGAAAGTCCCACCTGCGACTACTGGAATAGAAACACCTGTGAAAAATTTTGGAATTACGCCTACGAGTACACACCTGAATTTATCTGGTCCAATACGGTTCATCAAGCCTCTTCAGCATGCTACGATTATTTTAAGTGGGGTGAGTTTTTGACCGGCAACGGGAATGACCATCCTGAAGGAGGGTTCCTCGATAGAAATTATTTCGGACTCGCTCTCGCATGCTCGACTGGGAACATTAATGAATACTATAACTCCTACTGTGCTCACTGGGGAATGCCTCCCGAAATATCTAACAGAAGACAGGCTCTATGTGATGTCTTCGGTGCTAACCCTTGGTTACCATTTGCTATGGTTGAAGATTTCCGCCACCGTGTTTCGGATGTCTTAATCCTATATCCCCTCGACCTCGTAGCAGTTGATGAAAGATTTGGAAGTTGGATGATACAGTACGGCTACGCAGATTACATTACATCTGAAAAGTTATTAGAATTAGGTGAGTTCGAAAATGGCAAATGCAAAATAAAAGACAGAGAGTATAAAACCATTGTTGCTTTATTTGAACCATTTCCACCTGCCGGTCTTCTCGAAAAACTACAAACATTTGTAGATACCGGGGGTAATTTAATCTGGTCGGGTCCACCATCTTACCTTAACTTCGATGGAGAAAGAATCATTGATAAATGGAGTGAAATTTTTGGAATAAATGTGGAAATAAATCAAAGTTTAGGTTGTTCTGCCTCGGGTAAAGAAATAGAGTTCTTGAACGACCTATCACACTTACCACCAATGCCAATTCTCACAAACTTCCCAGTTGACTATATATATCCCATTACTCCATTAGAGCCAGCAAGACCAATTGCAAAATGCAAAGACAAAATTGTAGGCTCTGTAAAACAAATCGATAACGGAGGTGGCAAAGCAATTTATTTGGGGTTTAGACCACGCGATAACCAATGTGGTAGCCTCGGCAAAGAGACAAGGTGGCTCTTTGACATTCTCTGTTCATTCAACGCCTACACACCCAGCGGAAAATTCCAAGATTATAATGACAATCCTGAATATCTCACGAGAAATTCAAAGTATGTAATGACAAGATTCCCAAATGGTGCTATCGCTATTGCACCTCACCTGAAAGACCTCGAAGAAGATTGGGAAGGAGGATTTGCAAGAGACCCTGAAAGAGACAAACGAATCATAGAACGGCTAAACCTCCCTCCAAACACCATAGAATTAAATGAAACAAAAATCTGGGGACATACTATTACCTACGTCGGCACCAGAGCAGTTGCCTTCAGAGTTGACTCCTCATATAATCTCATAGCCTTTGCAGGAAGCAATTCCAAAGAAATTACAATCGATGGGAAAAACTATGTGTTTAGCGAAACCCCACTAAACTTTGTCGGATGGGCACCCGTCCCAGAAGAAAGAAAAGTCGCAAATGGTGCTATTATGACCGCAATAGCCTCAGGTAGTGGCACATTATCGATACCAATGACTCACTTCAACTTCGACAACTATACCACCTACACTGAAGGTAGTATCCCAGGAACCATCGGAGAAACTATACCATCTGAATTTAATTCCTCGGAAAAAATATTAAAGATTACACTTACTCCCTCTGCCCAAAGAAAAATAATTTATATTCTCCCATTAGAAAATGCTACTCAATAAACTTTTAAAAAACTTCTCCTCACTATTAAAAGAAGAGTGGAAACTCGCGATAAAAAATGTACTCTTACCTTGCTATTGCATAAAATGTGGCGAAAGACTTATAACAGAGGAAAACGTGTACTACTGCCCAAAATGCTGGGCAAATCTTACCCACACAGAAAGGCCATTTTGTCCTATATGTGGGATACAACATCCAGTTGCCGTCGGTTTTGGAACTCGTTCAAATTTTCCATGTGCCGAATGTAGAAAAAATCCAAACAAATATATTGAAAGTATCCAGAGCCCCCTTCAATACACAGATTTCACTCGCGAAGCGATAATAGTATTCAAATTCCACAAAGAGAAAAACCTTGCAAAACCATTCGGAGAAATACTTAGGAATTGGATAAAAGAAGAAATGGCTGATTTAGAATTTGATCTCATAATACCTGTGCCACTTCATCCATACCGACTCAAGAGAAGAGGCTTCAATCAGTCATACCTACTCGCAAAAGAAATCCTCCCCTGTTACCCCAAAGCAGAACTATCACAAACACTCATAAGAACAAAACCGACAAGAAGTCAAAGTACACTATCTACTAAAGAACGTAAAGAAAACATTAAAAATGCCTTTGATGTAAAAGAGCCTGCGTTAGTTAGAAACAAAAGAATTCTTCTAATGGACGACCTCGTAACCACTACTTCAACCGTAACCGAATGTGCAAAAACATTAAAGAAGTATCAAGTCCATAGCGTCTATGTTCTATCTCTTGCAAGGGCACATCCAAAAACCGTATCCCAAGAATAAACCAATTTCACCCTTCTCCAGTAATGTATAATAACCTCATAAATTAATTCCATAGATACGAAAATAAAATGGATATATTAGAAAGCATCAAGAAAATACTAATCATACGGTTAAGTGCAATAGGCGATGTGATAAGAGTAATTCCTGCAATGGAATCACTCAAGATAGCCTATCCTGAAGCAGAAATAGATTGGGTCGTTGAAAAAAAATCTGCAGACCTACTAATAGATTATCCTTT
>CAZZMK010000314.1:0-5979 GCA_964655185.1 uncultured Nitrospirales bacterium
TAGACATAAATTGGAAGGATAACTAAGGTGAGATTTGAATATCATAAAAGATTTTTCCGAAACGCCGGAAGGGCTTTCTTTAGTAGCAAAGACCACTCACAAGAATTAGACGACTCCGTTACTAACGAAGAAAAAGAAAAACTCCTTAGAGAAAACGAAGAATTTCAATCAAATTCTAACCCTTATACCAACGAAAACTTAAAGGAATTCGCCGAGAATCTTTCTGTACAACTAAATAAATTGAGGATTGTACTTCAAGATGCTCTGAAAAATCCAAAATCTAACGAATGGGTCGAATCTACTCTTTCTATTCTTGCAAGCACAGTTACTCTTGTCCACAATTATGGATACAAAGAATTAGAAAAAGTGCTAATCAACATAGCCAGAATTTTACTCTCCGCAGATAGAGTTGGCAAAGCAGAACTAATAATTGATAAGTTCTACGTCCTATACACAAAACTTAGTATCGTAATAGCCGAGTTATTCCTTGGAAAAACCCAAGATAAAATTTTCGAAGGAATATGGTCTCTATACAATAACATCGTTCAAGAACTCGAAAAAATGGGGATTAAACTTATCACGGACGATGAAGAATTAATAGGTCAAATAAGTGAGGAAGTCCATCAAAACAAAGAAGTACCAATCTCAGAGCAAACTAATCAAGCTATTACACCTCCAGTTGAAAAAACTGAGGAGAAGTCCATCCCCCCCAACTACTCGGAATCACCCTCAAATAATTTGGACTACTCTCAAATCTCTCAACCTAAACCTCCTTCGGAAACAATTTCTCCTATCTCAATACAATCGGTTTCAGAGCATTATCAATCTGAAGAAGCAAGGCAGGTACCTCCTACTCAACCAGAATTAGACTCAGACCCCAAACCATTTTCAACCTCATTTGAACCTCAAAACCCAAACGTCCCCGAGGAGTTAGATGACTCTATACCTACCGCATCACCGATACCTGAAACATCCGATACTGAAATCCACTCAGTAGTAGAAAAAACACCAACTTTTACCGAAGAACTTTCAAAAGATAATACCTCATTAGATAACTCCCACAAATCTATAATCCAAACATCATTTTCATCTCTGTTATCAAATATAAAAAATGAAACCATTATAAATAAGTTTGAAGCCACATTGAAAGCACTTGCAGAAAATTCTCCTGAGTTAGCAAAAGAGAAAGCTATCGAACTCGCTATCGAAATTGCTAATCTCGAAATCGAAGAAATCAAAAAACAACAAAAAGTCTTAGAACTTCAAATTGAATCCCTAAAAAGTGATATAGAACAAACAGACATAAATATACATGAATCAGTATATGAAAAAGAGGAAATCACAAAAGAACTTCAAGCGCAGGAAAAACAAATTGAGGATATATTGAATAGAAAACAGACCTCGGAATTTGAATTATCTAAAATAAATGCTGAACTAAAAAGCATAGAAGAACAAATCGCCTTATTACTTAAGAAAAAAGAAGAAACTATAGCCAAGATACACGATATCCAAAAGAATTTAGAATACCTCGACAAAGATATAGAAGAAAATAATCAAAACTTAATTTCAATCAAAGAAACTCTTTCCGAAGTAGACAATAAAATCAGTATCCTAAACGAGAAAAAATCCTCCCTATTATCCGAATTAGAAAAAAGACAAAACACCCTAAATGAACTATCCGAACAAATAAGAAAAAAAGAAGACACACTTATCAAACTCAGCAATAGTCTTGATTTAATTAAGTTTTCCAATCAAAATAAGAATGATAATTCATTATCTTTAGAGGGAAATCAAGATTTATTTAGTGGAGGCGCCATATGAACTTTCTATCTAGAAGCCAATACATCACTGCGATAGATTTCGGTTCTGATACTATAAAAGTGGTAGTCGGTGAACATTCACCCCAAACTAACAATCTAATAATACGCGCCGTAGGCAGAGCATCATCCTCAACATGTATCTCCAACGGTTTAATATTAGACATAGAATCTGCTCGCCAATGCCTACTGAAAGCCCTAAAAAATGCAGGAATAAATATAAGTTCAAACAAAAACCTATTCCAAAATACTATAGTAGGATTCGAACATCCAGAATGTATGACAACTATAGAAGAATCCAGTAAAGAGTTCAAATTTCCCACCTTAATTACTGAAAACCATATAGCAGAACTCAAGAAAAATGTACATTCCACAATCCAAAGTAAATATAAAAATGAACAGTTCTATACCCACACCTATATCTATGAGTGGTTTTGCGATGGAGTCCAAGTATACACACCATTGACTATGATAGTTAAAAAAATTACCCTCAGAGCCTATTTCTGTCTCATCCGAGAACTACTCACAAACAATTGCCGTTCCTGTATTGCTAATATTCCCCCAGAGGACATTAGAAAAAATATTATGTTTGTCTATACCCCAATAGTACTGGCTTATAGCACAGCATCAGCAGTAGAAACAGGCTCAGGTGTTCTTATTATAGACATCGGAAAGGATAATACGAGTCTCGTTATAACCCAAAATAAAAAAATTAAACTTTTGGAAACTCTTCCTTATGGGATTAGCAAAATAGCATCTATGCTTACTCTTGCCTTCAAAACTGACCCTGAAGAGTCGAAAAATCTCGTATCTTCATATGGTGTATCTCAGGAAATCTTAAGAAAGATTGAACTTGTCTGCAATGGAGATAAGTCAGACATCTCTACCTATGATTTCGATAAAATCCTAAATCTAATACCATCGCAAACCAATCCAGTGCTACTACAAAACAATAGAACCATTTTTCGCTCGGAAATAGAATACATCGTCACAATAGGTTTATTTGAAATCTTTCATAAAATATACTACAAACATTTAAATACACACTTAAACCTTTTCCACGATGTTATCCTCACAGGTGGCGGTGCGCTTACCCCTAACCTCGTCCCTCTTGTAGAAACAATTTTCGATATGCCAGGAAGAGTAAGAGTTGGTAACCCAATAAACATCCCTGATATACCACCCAATACCAATACTTCTCTCTACGCACCTGTATTAGGACTACTTAAATATTACTACTCAGAAAATATCCAATCACAAAGGAAAAAAAGGCACCTTCTCTTTCTGAAAAACTACTTTCCCGCTTTCATACAAAACCTTCTATCCTTTCTCTTTTAACAAATAATAAAATAAGGCTGGTGCTTCAGCATTTACACCAGCCTCTCGGGTAACAGAAAGCTAAACTCATACTTAGTAAATTAGACTAAAATAAAGTATTTTAGTTTCAAAATTTGTTAAAATTAGTGAAAATTCCTCTCATATTACTACTAAGTTTTTACCAACTCGAGATAGGATACCACTATGGCTAATACCAAATTAGTAGAACCAAGATTGTTGAAAGGGTTTCAGGATTCCCTGCCCCCAAAAAGTCAAATAAAGCAATTCATAAAAAACAAAGTCTCCCAAATATTTGAAAATTATGGCTTTGTATATGTAGAAACCCCCGCAATGGAGCCACTTGATATCCTCCTTGGACCCGGAGGAGAAAATGTAGATAAAGAAATTTTTTCTTTTCAGACACCCGAAGGCGAAAATGTGTGCCTCCGATTCGACCACACGGTACCCTTCGCGAGGATAATTGCTCAATACCCTGATATAATCAAACTACCGTTCAAAAGATACACAATTGGTTCAGTATGGAGGGCTGATAAACCAGGCATAGGAAGATACAGAGAATTTGTGCAGATGGATATAGATATTGCAGGTACCGATCACCTCTCCGCTGACGCCGAAATCATCTCCGTTATGGTAGATACAATGAAAGTACTCGGTTTCAAAGAATTCCAAATACTAATTAACAATAGAAAACTTTTAGACACGCTATTAGTCCAGCAAAACATTACTGAAATAGAAAAACAAAAGCATATTTTGCGGGTAATAGATAAACTCCCTAAGGTTGGTATGGAAAATGTAATAAAAGAATTAGGTGAAGGGAGAATTGACGAATCGGGAGACCCAATAAAAGGAGTTGGACTACCCAAGGATATAATAGACAAAATAGTATCATTCATAACTATCTCAGGTAATTCAAGAGAAGAAATTATATCCAATGTAGAAAAGTTTTTTGACTCATATCCCGAAGCAGAAACACCTATAAAACAGATGAAAGAATTAAACGAATACCTCCACGCTCTAAAAATTCCCGACGAAATCGCAATGTATTCTTTATCACTTACACGGGGATTAGACTACTATTCAGGTCCAGTATTCGAAGCAGTACTCCTTCAGGCAAAACATGTAGGCTCTGTTATAGGTGGAGGACGCTATGATTCCTTAGTCTCACGATTCACAGAAAAACCAGTTCCCTGCACAGGCATGTCAATAGGCCTTGATAGATTAATATCCGCTATGGAACAGATGAATTTAATTAACCCCCAACAATACTCTCCATACGACGTAATAGTCGCCCGCATAGGTAATGTACCCATAAAAGAAGCACTAATCGTTGCAAAAGAATTAAGAGACGCAGGAATACGCACAAGCATATACATAGGAAGTAAAACAAAAACCCCATTAAAAGACCAATTATCTCACGCAGACCATTACAACATACCCATTGCTGTAATCCTCGGTGAAGATGAACTTATGAGAGGCGAAGTATCAATAAAAGACCTCTATTATGGAGAAAAAGCAAGAGAAGGGATAACCAATAGAGACGAGTACAGACTCGCAGGAAGAATTAGCCAAATAACAGTCCCAAGAGAAAAAATGATAAATGAAGTAAAAAGTATGCTCAAAACAATCTTAGACTCTTCTACCCTCCCCTTACAATTATCCTGAAAGCCCTATTGCTCTGGGTCACTAATCACGGGGTCGCTCTCCGAAGGCAATTGAGAATTGTTATATCTAATTATACCTGTCTGGTCTACCCTGAAGTACCTAATTCCCGAATACCCCCATGTCTGTGGAGAGGCGTAACAAACAAACCTTACCGCTTCTATCTGTGGCATAGAATATACATATCCCTGCCTCACACACCCTTCACTCCACGAACTATCAAGATAACTCGTCAATTCCGTTGGTTGGGTATGGACTAAACTTTCAAATGAACCGTAGGTATTATTAGCCGATTGATATGAGACCTGCGCAGTCGATACAGCCCTTAAATTCCATATTGCCGCTGCTTCATTAGCATGTATCCTCGACCTTAGCATAGAGGGTATTATTATTGCAGCCAATATCGAGATAATCAACACTACTATTGATAATTCTATAAGAGTAAACCCTCTCTCCCCAATTCCCATAGCCTATTCTCCAATAAGGGAAGGTGCCAACCTCATAAATTAAACTTGCCACAAAACAGACATGGTGGTGGTCACCGGGAACCACCACCATGCACTCAGCACCACAAGCCCACAAAGTTATTGCGGGCAAACTCTGATTCAACTTTTATTGAATCTCACCAATTGGTGGGTCATTTGGTCCAGCCTGACCACCCGTGTTGAACCTAATCACACCACTTGCATCAGTGAAGAAATATCTATTACCACTGATACCAGGCTCACTTGGGTCTGCATTGCAGGTAAAGTTATTTGGGCTGTCAGAAGCTAAAGTGTAAACATACCCTTGTTTAATTCCACTCCAGTTGCCCTCTAAAAATGGTGGGTTTGCACCTGTAAGGTCATCAAAACTACCAGTATACACGCCATTAGCAGAGTTGTAAGCCACTTCTGCACCCACAATCGCCTTCAAGTTGCTAATCGCAGCAGACTCATTGGACTGTAATCTCGACCTCAGCAAGTTTGGGATAGCGATGGCAGCGATTATAGCGATAATCGCCACTACAATCATCAATTCAATTAACGTGAAACCTTTGTGTCTCATACCTCTACTCCTTCTCATTTAAAGTTTAAGGTTTCAAAATCTTCCTTGATACCCGGCTATCAAGGAACTTTATTTAACTTTCAGTATACTTCTAACAAAAACCGTGCCAAAGTATCAG
>CAZZMK010000315.1:0-16557 GCA_964655185.1 uncultured Nitrospirales bacterium
AAATTCAGTAAAACCTCAATCCTTTTGAAAACAAGTTCTAAAACAGTTGTAAAAACTAATTGAAAAAACCCGACAATCGATACCCCTTGAGATTTTCCTGGACTATAAGCAATTGTAATTTACCTATAGTACCAACAAGACCAAGAATAAGCAATAAGACAAAGTGTTGTTTAATTAGTGCCAAAATCTTGACAGGAATTAGTCCGTTCGTAATTGTAAACAATATTTGTAAAGTAACGAAACTTACTATTGAATAATGGCTTACAACTGTAATAGGAGTTATATCACCACAAAAACTTAAACTTATCATAGCCAATCCTGTAAAAAATGCACCTCCACAAGCCACAAAAATTGCAATTGACCTTTCATTAAACTCAGGCTTTTCCATAATATATACCCCTATAAATGCTGTTACCACGAAAAGCCATAGAATAAATGAACTTCTTTCAGAAAATACCAAAACCATAATCAAACTAATCCAAACTAATCCAAATTGGGGTGGTGGCAGACAAAGTAACTACTTCTGACGCATGTAATCTTGACAAAGAATAAAAAGTGCATACAAGGGCAATCGTGCCAAAAATACTTCTATACCATATAGATTTGTTTCTTAAAACTAAAACCTTTCCACTATAAAACAAAGAGAATAAAAACGTCAACAAAAAGTCGGCAGAATTCTAATATAAGCCACTTCAATCCAAGTAAAATAGGCACTTAGCAAATTTCCTGTTACACTCATAATAGAGAAACATAACGCAGATAACAGCATGTAAATATAGGATGATATACTACTAACCATAAAGAATTTGATACGATATCGTTATAACTCGAAGCTTTTTACTACCAATATACCGCATATCAAAAATAGGAAATTATGATATGTGGACCCATCACAAAGTTTCAAGAAAACAAATTTTCTTTTTTCTAAACATTACTTTGGTTATTCTTTCTTTGATTGTTCTTAACGGATGCAGTATCTTTCTCAGGCCTAAAACCGGGAAACTTTCTACAACTACAGAAGTGCCAATATATTACATTGAAAAGGGTAAAGGTGAGCCTGTAATATTGATACACGGAGTTCTTGTAAATTCAGACCTCAACTGGAAATTGCCACATATATCTCAAAAACTATCTAAACACTATAGGGTGATTTCAATAGACCTCAGGGGACATGGATACTCTGCGAAGCCTTACGGAAAAGAAAATTACGGGATAAAACTTGTTAAAGACATAGCAGACCTAATGAACGAATTAAAGATTGAAAAGGCTCACATAATAGGGTATTCCCTTGGCGGGTTTATATCCCTTAAATTTGCTACAACTTATCCTGAAAGAGCAAACTCAATCGTAATAGGAGGTGCAGGGTGGGAAAAGAGCACTCCTGAAAATTTAGAAAAACTTAATAAAATCACAACTGCTTTTAGAAAAAACAAAGATTGTACACCTCTTTTGGAACTCGTGGGGATGAAGAAAAAAGGAATTGATCGAATCGTTATATGGATTGCAAACGAATATTACCGCAAGATAAACGACCTAGAATGTATTGCAGATTTACTTGATAGTAGTATAGAACTAGAAGTATCGGAGGATAGTCTAAAACAGTGTACATTACCTATATTAATTATAGGCGGGACCAATGACCCTATTTTCAAAAATGCAGAAGAGTTAGCAAAAGTATTACCAAATGCAAAACTCATCCAAATTGAAAATGGCACACACATGAGCACATTATTTAAAAAAGAATTTTACGAAGCAATAGAAAGTCATTTAGAAAACAATAAAGGGAGAGATACACTATGAAAACCATAATCATTGGGCTTATTTCAGTAATTCTCTTTATCATCCTCGCGATAATAGGCTTTCTATTCTTTGTGCTGAAATATCGAAAAAAAGGTGATTTCTTTGATTCCAACGGTTGCAAAATACATTATAGAGTAGAAGGCGAAGGTCCCCCTATTATCCTAATACATGGATACGGTATCAATGCAGATATAAATTGGAGATGGAGTGGTATTATTAGAATATTGAGAAAACATTACAAGGTTATTTCACTTGATGTAAGAGGACACGGCTTAAGTGACAAGCCCGAAGACCCAAATGCTTACGGTATCGAGATGGTACATGACATCGCAAGGCTAATGGACCATCTGAACATACCGAAAGCATACATAATGGGATACTCAATGGGAGGATTCATAACATTAAAATTTATCACTATGTATCCTGAAAGAGTTATTAAGGCTATTGCAGGTGGGGCAGGCTTTGAAAAACCTAATGGAGAAAATATAAAAATATTAATGGAGTTAGTTGAATCATTAGAAAAAGGCAAAGGTTACTATCCACTAACTAAAGCATTAGAACCTGGAAGAAAAGAGCCTCCTATATGGAAAGTAAAACTCATAGACTTCTTCATAAACCAATTCTCCGACACAAAGGCTATGGCTAATGTAATGAAGAAATTTCTGGATTTGCAAATCTCCGAAGAATCGCTGAAAAATAACAAAGTTCCGCTTTTAGTAATTGTTGGAACAAAAGACCCTCTAAAAGCAGGTGCTGAGGCTTTAGAGAAGATTGTTTCTAACGGGA
Organism: uncultured Nitrospirales bacterium; assembly: GCA_964655185.1. Taxonomy (GTDB): domain Bacteria; phylum Hydrogenedentota; class Hydrogenedentia; order Hydrogenedentales; family Hydrogenedentaceae; genus Hydrogenedens. The sequence continues at coordinate 2,587 of CAZZMK010000315.1, forward strand.
AAGTTGTTTACTTAAAAAACAAAGACCACGGAATGGCTCTTCTCTCTCCAAAATATATAAAAACAGTGTTAGAATTCCTAAGAAGCTAATTATCTTGAAAATATCATTTGAATAATAATTTCAGCCATCTCTTAAAAACATACTTAAGTATAGTCTTTATTATTCTGAAAGAATCGTAAACTTTTCTAAAATGTGAAGACACATTTCCCTTTTCGTAAAGTGTCGGGATGCTAAGGGGCACTATTATAAACTCATCTTCCAAAGCCATCAGTAAAATTTCGGTTTCTGTTTCATATCTACCTGGGACAATTTCTCCAATAATCCTTTCCGCCAATCTTTTAGAATATAGTCTATAACCACATTGTGTATCCTCAATAGGACATCCAACAAGCACCTTGAGAATAAATCTTGTAAAGGAATTGCCTATCTTACTTGCAAGTGGGGTTTTCTTCTTTTTAAAATCTCTTTGACCTATCAATAAATCTGCCTTTGTTGCCTTCCACAATGAAATGAATTCGGGTAACATTGAAGGGTCGTGCTGATAATCAGCATCGAGAAAACAAAAGGCCTGATAATTAGGGTTTGTTAACGCTTTTCTTAGCCCTTCAATAATCGCCCACCCTTTGCCCCGATTTTCAGGAAAGGATAATATAGAAACAGGCAAATCCAAGATACCATCTATACATCCATCAGTGGAACCGTCATCTACAATTAGCACATCTACTGAATATTTTAATACACCTTCTACAACTTTTCTTATTCTATCCCCTGCGTTATAGCAAGGGATTATAACTATAACATTTCTACTACAATTTTTTGTTGAATTTTCGACATTCGAATCCATAAAATTTAATAACACCCGTAATAAAGGATTTTACAATGAAGTTAATATATTTTCTATCAATCGTTCCAGTAACTTTATTGTTTATAAGTTGCAACAATAGTAATGATAATCTACAGCCGATTGATTATGCATATGTAATGTATGATAATTTCGATACTATAGACGCAAACAAAGACAATTACATTACTTTACAAGAAGCACAAGCACTTATATCCGGATTGGATGAAGAAACTTTTTTATTGATGGACTACGATGGTGATGAACAACTCTCACAGGAAGAGTTACAACAATACATCGATAAAAATAAAACTTGTGGTTCTACTATTCAGAGGGGTATTTCCTGTGCATCTGAAAGAGTTGAAAATTGGATTACCGACTTTATAACCTTATTATTTTCTATTATGGTGCTTTGGTATATTCCAGGCTATCCTAAGAGCAGATAGAAGTTCTGTAACTAAAATTTTAATAAGGCAATTAAATAAAATCTCGGGATGCTTTATCTATTTCGTCATGTTCGGCCTCGGTTAATCTAAAATTTAGAGCACGGAGATTATTTTTTATTTGTTCAACCTTAGTAGCTCCAGGAATTGCAACAACTGTATCTCCGTTAAAGGTTATCAGCCAATTAAGTGCAACTTCTCCGGGCGAAACATCATATTTCTTTGCTATCTTCTTCAAAGTATCTATTAAAGGTTTGGTTTTAGCAAGACCTGAAGGTCTATATAAAGGAAAATATTTTCTCCAGCCAACCCTTGTTTTAATTAGTTCGGGATTATCGTGAAATTTCCCCGTAAGTAAACCTTGCTCAAGTGGGGAGTAAGCAATAATGGTAATTCCAAGTTCCTTAGCAGTTTTTAAAATTCCGCTTCGTTCTATTTTTCGGTGTAGTAAACTATAGTGCACTTGATTAGATACCAGAGGATAACCGAACTTTTCAAGATAAGAATACGCTTTCTTCATCTGATTAGCAGTGTAGTTACTAACACCTGCACACTGTATCAATCCAGACTTTATCAAATCCGCCAATACCCTCATTTCTTCCTTAATAGACGAAAGCGATGTTGGTGAATGAATTTGATAAAGGGTAATTTTATATGGTTTTAGTCTTTCAATTTGTTCTTCTATTGAACGATACATTCTTTTAGCACGTCTTGCCACCGGATGCCATTTTGTAGCAATTACCACTTCATCAGGTTTGGCACCGCACTTAATTAAACCTTGAGAAACACATTTTTCCGAAACTCCCCACCCATACATCTCTGCAGTGTCGAACCAGTTTATTCCGCCATTCCAGGCTGTTTTTATTATGTCATCGCTTGGAACATCAGCGAGAGAGGGCCAAAACTTACCCGCTATGCCTACCCTGTCACTAAATTGCCAACAACCCAATCCTAATGGGGTTATCATTATTTCGCTTTTGCCCAATTTTCTTTTGGCAAAGACCATAGACCTCATCCCCTCAACTTTCCTATATACATTACATAACATCAACTCGAGTAAAAACTATTCTCTCATAAGGAATCTTCTCTCCACATTCAAACAATAAGCCGACTTCTGATTCACTAACTTGGTAAAGACAAGAATATGCTGATGGTCCTTCGTATATCAACAATTCTTTATTCCAACTTTTGCCTCCATCTTTACTCACTTTGACGGTCATTTTTACCCGTTCATTCTCATCCGCTGGGTTTGAGAAAACTAACATATTAGGGACAGTACCAAAACTTATTAGACTTGCTTGACAAATAGGTTCTATCAACTTGGTGTCATACTCTATAGGTCCCCATGTTATTCCACCATCCGAACTGTATGCTATTGCCCTGCACTTATATTCACGATTGTAGTTACGCATATTCAATAGTAATTCAGGTCGATTAGTTAAATTAACTACCATAGGCAATGCAACATTGGGAGGGGGTGAAACGGAACTCATTATCTCTACCACCTGGCACTCATTAGCCTTGGGTCCTATAGGATTACTATACTTCCATGTCTTTCCTCCGTCATCCGAAAATATGATGTGAGAATACCATTGTTTATCATTTTTATTTGCATGGTCACAGGGTATTACTATCCTGCTCTTATACGGCGGGAATTTAAGTTGTATACCAATCCCTGGACCCGTAGCATACCAGGTCCAATCTGGATTTTTTACCATTGAGGTTATCTCTTGGGGAACACTCCAAGTATTACCATCATCAACTGAACGAGTAATAAAAACTCTCCTTGTATCTTTTGAACTCCCATTAATAATCTCCATCTCCGAATCATCCCCCCTATTCCAGGTCATCAAAAGAAGAATTTCTCCGTTCTCTTCGTTCTGAACTACACAGGGATTTCCACAGGTATTTTCGCCATCATCCCATATTACTTTCATAGGTCCCCAAGTTTTTCCACCATCAACAGATTTTTTCAAAACAAGGTCAATATCACCCGAATCCGAAACAGATTTTTTTCTGCCCTCACAAAATGCAAGCAACACCCCTGACTTAGTTTTAATAAGTGCTGGAATCCTGTAAGTATGATATCCATCTTCACCAGACACAAATACATTTTGGAGATCTTGTCCAGCATATACATCGGGGTAGGCATGGAATAAGCAACAACTCAAGACAAAAAACAGTAGCCTCCTAATACAGAAAAATTTACCAACACACATATTTTTCTCCTCTTAAACAAAAAACAATAAGGAGGTAGGAACTCCTACCTCCTTGCCATTCAATTTTATAGAACTTAACAGAGGCTTTCAGAAAAAGTCTATGCTACTTATTTGAAGATTCTTTTAGTTCTTTGGCGACTTCGTCGAAGAATTTAACACACTGTGATATCTCAGGCAAAGAATTTTCCCAATTATATTCATATTCAATTGAAAAGACACCTTTGAAACCCATCTTATAGAGTTCTGTGAGCAATTCTTTCATATTAGCCTTGCCAGTACCCCATATCACATCATGAGCATCTCTTTTGCCAAATTCATTCAAGTCTTTCAAATGAAAAGATATTATTCTTGGACCTAATGCTTTAATTGCCTCCATAGGTTCAATACCTGAACGCATCCAATGTCCCGTATCTGCACAAGAACCTATAAGTGGACTTGCATCTTTAGTAACTTCTAAAACTTTCTTGTAATCCCAATATCGGGAAGGTTTCGGATGATTATGTATAGCGACTTTTATTTGATATTCATTTGCAAGTTTATCCACAAGAGATATCGCGTCAGGAGGAGGTTCAGATACTATTGTTTCAATTCCCATCGATTTTGCGAACTCAAATACCTTTCTGCACTCATCTTCATTGTTAGGAAGTCCTACAACTCCGTAATTGACAAGTTTTATATTTGCTTGGGCAAGTTTTTCTTTGACCTTTTGTTGCAACTCAGGAAAAAGATTATGGTCAAAGACTACATCCCCTGTTTCAGGAGAAAGTTTTTGGCCTGGATATGCCTCGATATAACGCAGTCCGAGTTTTGCCACCTTATCGATAGCGTCGAAAAATGTAAATCTGTTAAATGTGTACGCCTGGCATCCTAATTTCCAGCCAATAGCCTCCGCATTAGGAGCACCTCCCGAGTAAATTTCTTCATCAGCAAAACTGTACTTTGCGAAAGAAAATGCTAATCCAAAAAAAATTACTACACCTATAACTAACGCCATTAGATTCTGCATTTTACGACCCTTTCTCTTTATACGTTGTTAATGATTTATCAACTAAATCCTGTAGAACTAAATTATCAGAAAATATGGATAGAAAAGTCAATTTGAAAGGAGTTTTCATATTATTATTGGCATGAATAAAATATTATAAGACTTCCTGCAAACTAAATTATAAGCCATTTTTTTGAAGAAGTATTTCAATTAAATTTCTTAACGAGGTCTATAATGCTGAAAAGCAACTCTTACCATTGCAGACATAACACGATGTAGTCTATCTTCTTGAGGAGTTCGTTTTCTTTTCTCATCAAGAGACTGAAAGGCTCTCAAAATAATTTTTCTTTCTTCATCAGTAAGTTCATCTACTTTATTATTCCAAATTTTTCTTAAACCATTGACAAGTATCAATCTTATCTTCTCCCTGATATCGCCTTGAAAATCCTCTTTACCGTGTGCTCCAACTTGCTCAATATCAACACTGGGTGAATCTTGAATTTTCATGTCGCTAACTATCTGTGAAATTTCACTTAGTGTGAGTTCTGCTAATTTTTCTGTCGGCGTATTTAATAATTCACGAGCATAATCAATATCAATTAATTCTCCTCCTTCCAAAATCTTTTTTTCTTCTTCAGATAATTTCCCCTCTCCCAATTCCCGCAAATTAGATTCACGAAGTTCCTTAGATTTTTTCTTCAACTCCAAAAGACGAGCTTCCTTACCCTGCAAAATTCCACGAATTTCTATCAATGACTTTTCAAGATTTTCGACAACTCCTAACCAATGGTCATAGTGAAATCTATCTTCTCTCAGTTTTCTATCCGCTTTTTCAAGCAATTCATAAGTTTTTTGTAATGCCCCTTTGTAATACTCTATAGAGTTTTGTAATTCTGAAATCTCTTGAAGAATTGATTTTATAGACTCTTTGTCTTCCTCTGGCATTTGTATAACTCTGATTTAATTAAAATCTTATTTCAAACTTATTGTAAAGGTTATTAAAATCATCTTCCATTTTTATATCAATCTTATCCACCCTCGCACCCCGAGGACCTACATAACACCATTTTATCATTTCTTCTACCTTTTCTGTCGGTCCTTCAAAAACCGCTTCCACAGAGCCATCTTCTCTATTTCGTACCCAACCAGTAAGTCCAAGTTCTACAGCCTTTCTATATGTAGAATACCTATATCCCACCCCCTGGACTATTCCATAAATTACAAGATGTGCTCTCACCCATTATATCTCCCCATTTAACTTTTTGTATCTATCTACATAATCAGGTATGGTAACACATACAGCAGCCCTACAGGCTTCAAAGGCTACATCAGATTCTTTTGATTCAATAGTAGATGGGAGAATCTTAAGTAAATTTTTGTCTCTGAGTTTCATTATAAGTTTGCAGACTTCTTTTTTTACATTTGCAGAACTTTCTCTTAGTAATGCCTGATATTGAGGTAATACCGTAGGGTCACCTCCCTCATATAGTGCTGTTAAGGCTCTACCGCGATAAATTAGATTTATATCGGTAGGATTCTCCCGCCTATTTAATCTCTCCCTCAAATATTGTTGGGAAGTCCAATCCTGTTCCCTCGCAAGAAGTAAAGCAATTTCAGGTCTAAGAGTTGGTTTATCTTCAAACAATCGGGAAAGAATCGTCCTACCTTCCTTCTCTTTTAGATAAAGAAGAATTTTTCCTGTTCTAAAAGTTGCCATAGTTTCAAATCTGGGGAGAAGTTGTTTTAATTGCTCCTTTATATCGTCACCATCAAGAGTTACAAGAGCATACACAGCAGATTCTGCCTTCTCCTCGTTTGGAGATGACAAAAATTCAAATAATTTTGGGGTAATATCTCTTACACCTAACATGGCAAGAGCCCGTGCAGATGGCCCACTTATATCACCTGACCTATCCTGAAGCATATTCATCAATGATGGGATGCCATCTCTGTAACCAACCAACCCACTTAAAATAGCCGCTTTTATTCTTATCGTTCTATTACCGTGCTCAAGACCTGTTCGAATTAACGCTGGAGGTATTGGTTTTCCTGCCAAATACAATGCACAAGCGGAGACAAATTGAGTTAAGACCTCATTTGAATCTAAAAGTTGCATGAGATAATTTTCTGCTTCCTGAGAACCATGGCAGACAAGAAGTGCAGCACAATCTACTTTCAAATCCTGATTTGAATCTGAAGACTTGAATATCTCTTCTAATCTACTCCACGCTCTCTCCACGGTTACCCTATCTTCAGTTCTAAGGGTTACCCCCGGTGAAATTTTAATAGTCGGTTTCTCTTGCTTATGAGATTGAACTATAATTTGAGCAATCTGGTCACGAGTATAGGTAACTCTGCTCTCGGTATCAGATTCAAATACGAGATAAGTATCATGGATTTCTATAAGTTTCAAATTTACATCTCGAGCGTTTGTACCCTTCAAAACGACCGTTACCAACTTCCCCCCATCTAATATCTCTTTCAAACTACTGGCGCCCGAAATATTAACGTCATCAGGACCAGCCAATCCTAAGCAACAAACAAAAATACCTAATATACTCACTATTACAAATCTAAAACCGCCAAAATATACTTTCATCATATTTTATCCCCTATCCTAATAATTTGATGTAATTATCTCATATTTTCAGGTTTGTAAACATATTCATCCGCTAATCTCTATTTAATCCTACTATGATAACCAATTAAGTTTTCGTTCCTGGAGACATTCATCAAGAAATGCTTTGGCATTACTAAAGGAACTAACAAATGGATTTATAGCCAGGGCTTTCAAAGCGGTATTATAAGATGAATTTATAATGGACTCAACCATTAATTTATCGCTTTCTTTAGCAGACAGCAATAGCCCGCGAACAAATTCAGGCACCTTCGTCTTAAATACACACTCGTAACCATCTTTAGAAATTTTACAAGGTACTTCCACCGACCCACCAAGGGAAACTTCACTTAAAATCCCTCTGTTAGGGATACATATAACCTCTTCTCCCGGAGTATAACTGAATAAAAGCATTATAAGTGGAACTATTATCTCGTCGTACCAAAAAGGATTGCGCTCATAAACTATAGAAGGGATTGTATCAATAGTATCTTGTTTATATAGATTCAAAATTTTTGATTCTCTTTCATATAAAATTTCTGACCTCAACCTTGTGGCTTTCTTTTGCTCTGCTAAGTATTTCTCCCTGTTAAAATAAATGCTTAAAGCACGTGAAGGTATTATATGAAAACAGCGAATTATTTCCTTCTCTATTTCAGACATTGTAAAAGATGTTTCACTTATTTTTTCCACCAATTCCTGAATTCTACTTTTACCTTTCACCAATACATCGCATATAACTCCAATGTGGTAAAGACCAATATATTGAATACTTATTTGTTTTTCTCCTACCTTAAGCCACTCTGCAAATTTTCTTCTGTAGGATGGGATATTTTCACAAATACCTATTACTTTATCTAATCCCATATACCTTGTTAATGTATCTACTACTAACCCCATTGGATTAGTCATATTTATAAAAAAAGCATCAGGGTTAATATCTTTAATTTTCTTTCCAATCTCCATAATTAAGGGAAGCGTACAACAGGCGTTAGAAAAACTTCCCGCCCCAAAACTTTCATCGCCAATCATATTGTACTTAAGAGGTAGGCGTTCGTGAGAAATTCTTGTCAATAAACCGCCAACTCTAATATGATTCAAAATTACAGATGCATCCTCAATTCCTTCCTCCAAAGAGAGTGTGGACGATATTTTCAATGGATAGCCAACATTCTCTACTAATTTTTTGCAGAACCGTGAGACTATTTCCAACTTTTCTTCATTTCTACCTACCAATACAACTTCTCTAACCTTAACATTTCTATGCATAAGGGCAGATACTAAAACTGGTATGTATATACTACTTCCCCCTAAAACCGTAAGACGTGGAATAACCTTAGTCTTTGATGATGGTGAAAAAAATTCCTTCCCTCTCACTTTTTAGCCTCCCTACTGGTCAATTTTATGTCGTCTGGTTCTATTATAGGTACACCTCCCTTACATAGTGGGCACTCCTCAGGAGTCCAACTCATTAGGGATATTTCTGCTAAAGCAAAAAAGGGCACTTCAAAGATGACTTTCCCAGGGTTTCTATTAACTATTGCCCCCACAGCAACCACTTCCCCACCTCTTGAGTTTATATGCTCAATACATTTTTTCACTGAACCTCCGGTAGTGGTGATATCTTCAACAACCACCACCTTCCAGCCTTCTTTAAACAAAAATCCCCTTTTCATAGCCATTGTACCATCGGGCTCTTTTTCTAAGAACCCTGTTCTACAAGACAATATTTTAGCCACCTCGTATGCAAGGACTATACCACCAGTTGCAGGACCTACGACTAAATCTGGGTTAAATTTCTCTAAAAGTTTTGCAAGATGCGAGCAAAGCATTTCTGTAACTTTCGGATACTGAGATATCCTTGCAAATTGGAGGAACTTATCTCCATGCCTACCACTGGTAAATCTAAAATGTCCCGAAAGGAGGGCTCCATACTCTTCAAAAATTTGGATTACATCTTCAGAGTGCATCCTCTAATTCCTCTACAAGCCGATTATATGCAAGTGACGGGTCTTCTGTTCTCAAAATAGGACGAGCAATTACAATCTTATCAGCACCAAGTCTAATAGCCTCGCCCGGAGTCATAACCCTCGCTTGGTCCTGAGTGTCTTTATCCCAAGTAGGTCTAACTCCAGGTGTTAGAATCATAATATCTTTACCTATTGAATCCCTTAAAAGCCTTATTTCTTGCGGAGAGCAAACCACACCATGTGCCCCTGCGGAAACAGCAAGTTTTGCCAATCTGACCACTACTTCTCCTATATTACCTGGGATACCAATCTCCGAATTTAGTTCATATTCAGTATGGCTTGTAAGAATAGTTACAGCCAATAATCTCAACGGAGTACCATCAACCACTTCGCGAGCCTTTTCTATCATTTTCGCCCCACCCAACGAATGAAGGGTAAGCATATCTACACCCAAGTCTAAGGCAGATAAAACTGCGTTCTTTACCGTATTAGGTATATCGTGAAATTTTAGGTCTAAAAAAACATTCTTATTCTGCTTCTTTATAAATTCAACCACAGATGGGCCAAACTTTGTGAAAAGTTGGCTTCCTACCTTAAACCATTTAGCATCTTTGCAAAGAGATAGTATTCGCTCAACTTCTTCAAGACTCGTCACATCGAGCCCAATAACTATTTTATCGTGGACATCATTACCCATCTTACTCAGTCCCTATATCCCAAATTATTCCTCAATTATTAAACTACCAATAAGTTCATTTATATCCTCAATTCCATTATCTACGCAATACCGTTCTATACCTTCTAATACTCTCACAGGAGCGTAAGGGTCCCTAAAATTATAAGAACCTACCGCAATCATTCGAGCCCCAGCAATTAAAAACTCTATTGCGTCCTCAGCATTACAGATACCTCCCATCCCTATGACGGGAATCTTAACAGCACGACTAACTTCCCATACCATACGAAGAGCAATAGGTTTGATACACGGACCACTAAGTCCACCAACGATATTTTTCAACTTAGGGCGACGAGTTTGCGCATCTATACTCATCCCCAAAAATGTATTCACTAAAGAAACCGCATCTGCACCCCCCTTTTCCGCACTTAATGCCGGTTCTATTATACTTGTAACATTTGGAGTAAGTTTTACAATAAGTGGTAAAGATGTTTTTTCCCTAACTGAAGAAGTGTATTTCTCTACCCACTCTGGAGATTGTGCGATTAATGGGCACTTACTTTGTGCTCGAGCATCGTGGACATTTGGACATGAAAGATTAATTTCGATTGCATCAGCACCATTTTCTTTCTCGAGTATCTGCGCAAGAGAACAATATTCTTCAATTGTAGTGACGTAGATGTTAGCTATAATTGTGCAACCTTTTTCCCTCAAGAACGGCAATTTTTCCTTTATATATCTTTCTATCCCTACATTTTGCAGTCCAATAGCGTTTAACATCCCCGCAGGTGTCTCCACGATACGAGGAGGGGTATTTCCTAACCGAGGCTTTAATGTTAGGCTCTTTACAGTAACCGCGCCCAACTTGGAAATATCAAAATATTCAGCAAACTCCTCTCCATAGCCGAAGGTTCCCGAGGCAACTGTCACAGGATTTTTCAAAACTAAATTCGCAATTTTAACCTTCAGAGAAACTGGCATACTAAATTTTCTCCCACTGAATTACTCTTGTGTCAAAAATAGGACCCTCTTTACATACTCGAGCCATCATTTCATTTTCAACCACAAATTTCACAGGGACAACACAACCTAAGCAAACCCCTATACCACAAGCCATATTTGCCTCTAAAGATGCATAGCAAACCCAATCTCTCTGTTCGCATATTTGATGGACTTTTTTAATCATCCGTATTGGACCACAAGTATAAACCGTAACAGGTGAATTAATATTCAAGTTTTCTAATATATCCGTGACTAAACCTTTCTCTCCGTAACTCCCATCTTCTGTTGCCACATAAACTTTACAACCCATCTCTCTAAAATCTCTTTCACACAAGACCTGAGGATGATTCTTCGCTCCTATAATGACCTGAATATTACCACCATGAGTTCTTATAATTTTCTCAGCCAAAGCGGGAAATGGAGCAATGCCTATCCCTCCACCTACTAAAAGGTATTCTTTAACATTGGGGTCTATAGGAAAACTATTTCCCAAAGGACCTTGAACATTTATTATCTCTCCTATTGAAATAGTAGACAGTAGTTTCGTTCCTTTACCAACTACTTTATATAGAATCGAAATTGAGTCAGAAAAAATTCTTTCTATCGACATTGGCCTTCTTAAAAAAGGCTCATAGGTATTAGTTACCTCAAGCATAATAAACTGACCAGGCTGAGATAACTCCGCCAACTCCTTATCTTTCAAAACTAACCTAAAATATCCCGGAGCAACTTCATTATGTGAAGATACTATACAATCGTATAATTTCATATTCCTACCTTCTAAATTCCAAACCCATTTGACTTCTCAATAAATTCAAACTACTTTTTATTCTTTCGGCTAAAACATCCCCAATGCCTTCTACCTCCATCAATTCTTCTCTCGTTGCATGCAAAATCTGTGTAAGATTTCCAAACTTATTAACCAAATTCTCAATAAGTGTAGACGGAAGCCTATGTGTCATAGTAAGAACCCTATAACCACGAGGCACTAAATACTCATTTACAGCCCGCAGATTGGTCCCGTAGCCAAGAATTTGACTTATATTGCCTAAATCAACTAATTCCAACTGGGAAAGTTCTCGAATCTTTTGGTAGACAGCATTATAATCAAAACCTGGTCTTTCTTTGTAATAGTCTTTTATCACAAGTTCGGCTTCAGGTATAGAAAGTAGAAGCTCTTTTATTTGCATCTGTAGCAATCTACCTTCCACACCCAATTCTAATATAATTGGCTTTAATTCATCTGCCAGTCTAAGAACCACCTGGGTCCTTTGAATAGTTTTGCACACATCAAACAAAGTCACTATTTCCTGAAACTCTCTTACAGTCAAATCCTGCAAAGAGGAGTTCATTGACACTAAAAATTTTTCTATAGTCTGAAGAGATTGCATTGCTTTGTTCATAAGGGTGTTTACAGAAGAAAGCAAGTGCTTTCTTTCATTTACATACAGGGTTACCGTCGACCTTCTCTGAGAAACAGCCACGACTATGCAACGTGCCTGTTGAGCCATTCTCTGGGCTACCCTGTGCCTTGTTCCTGTCTCATCGGAAGGAATCTTAGCATTAGGTTTAAGAAATCTATTTGCGTAGAGTATTCTTGTGCCATCTGCATTTAGAATAATGGCACCATCCATTTTTGAGAGTTCATAGATTAATTGGGGTTTTGCTTCTTCATTTAATTCTACTCCCCCCTCTGATAACTGAGCCAGTTTACGAGGTTCCCCAAAACAAAGTAAAGCACCCATTCCACTTTGGATTATAGCAGAGATAGCCTCCCTAATCTTTGTTCCAGGTGCCACCATTTGGAGAGCTTTTTGAAATAATTCTTCAGTATTAGGAATATTACTCATACTGCTTCTCCCATACTCTTCATTAAATCTATAAGTTCTATTATGTTACCTATTGGAAATATTTCAATATTTGCATCATTTTGGGAATACACAAAATCGAAACTACCAACTGGAACAATACATTTCTGAAACCCAAACTTAGCCACTTCCCCTAACCTTACTTTGCTACCACTCACTGCTCTCACTTCACCCCCTAAGCCAATTTCACCAAAAGAACTTACACTTGGATTAATAGGAAGGTTCCAGTAACTTGATAATAATGCCATAACTAACGCTAAATCTACTGCAGGCTCATCTACAATAATACCTCCTGCAACATTTACAAAAATATCTCTATCGCTGAGAAATATACCTGCTCTCTTTTCTAACACAGCCACTAATAGTGAAACTCTTTGTGGATTTAATCCGATTACTCCTCTTTTTGGTTGGGCTACATGGTTTTCTCCGACTAGTGCCTGAATTTCCACTAACATCGGCCTGGTACCACCAAGTGTAGGCATCACAATGGAACCGCTAACTCCGAGAACTCTACCTTTCAAGAAGAGTACACTTGGGTCTGCTACTTCTCTAAGTCCCTCATTACTCATCTCAAATACACCCACCTCTTGTGTGGACCCAAACCTGTTTTTATTTGCTCTTAAAAGTCGTAGCGAGTGCTTACCCTCTCCATCAAAATATAACACTGTATCTACTATGTGCTCTAATATTTTTGGACCAGCAATATACCCATCCTTAGTAATATGACCCACAATTATCATTGGGACATTTTTTTCTTTTGCCTTTCTAACAAGTTCGAAAGTACACTCTCTTACTTGAGATATTGTGCCAGGCACTGAATCTAAATTTATATTACTTAAACTCTGAATCGAATCTATAACTACGAGGGAATAATCTTCTTTATCTAATGTTTTTAGGACATCTTGTAATATGTTTGTTCCCAACATCATTAATTCTTTTTGACAGGTATTTAATCTACGCGCTCTATCTTGTATTTGTGGAAAAGACTCCTCACCGTGTACATATAAAACTTTGCCATTATTCTTAGACCAAAATCCTGCTATTTGCAAAGCGAGGGTAGATTTTCCAATACCAGGTTCACCCGCAATTAAAATAACACTTCCTTGAACAATCCCACCCCCAACTGTTCTGTCAAATTCGCCTAAACCCGAAGATATTCTTTTGTTAGATAAGGAGTCATAGCCTCCATCAAATTGGGTAATGGAGACAGGCTCTACTTCTTTATAAGCACCCCCTAAATTTTTCTGTAATACATCTTCATGCTTCTCTACAAAAGAATTCCACGAATTACACTGGGGGCACCTTCCTAACCACTTAAAAGTTACCATTCCACATTCCACACACTCAAAC
>CAZZMK010000316.1:0-2832 GCA_964655185.1 uncultured Nitrospirales bacterium
AGACTAAAGAAAGCAATTGAATATATAAAAAACAAAGGAGCATAAATTATGAAATACATTGTTGGAGTTGACCTTGGCGGAACAAACATTAAAGTAGCAATTGTTTCGGAAGAAAAGAAGATTATCAACAAAACCAACGTCCCTACACCCGTCCACGATTCCCCCACTCCTGTATTGGACAAAATGGCTGAAACCGTCCTGTCTCTTATTAATAACTCGGGCATATCAAAAAATGACATATTAGCAGTAGGTTTTGGTGCCCCAGGACCTCTTGATTGGCGAACAGGTGTTGTGTTTAGCCCACCAAATCTCAAAGGGTGGCATAATGTGCCCCTCGCCGATGAAATGAAAACGCGACTTGACTTGCCCTGTTATGTAGAAAATGATGCTAACGCAGCGTGCTACGGAGAGTATTGGCTCGGTGCAGGTCAAGGATGTGAATGCATAGTAGTATTTACTCTGGGCACAGGAGTAGGTGGAGGTATAGTAGTATTCAAACAACTACTCAGGGGTATTGATGGCACCGCAGGAGAATTGGGGCACTTAAAAGTTCAAAGAGACGGCAGATTATGCGGTTGCGGTTCGCGCGGATGCCTTGAAGCCTACGCTTCTGTAACAGGAATGGTTAGAACCGCAATAGAAGGAATTGAAAAAGGAAGAAAAACTATACTTTTAGAGATGTGTGGAAATGACCTACAAAAAATTACGGGAAAAATGATTTCCGAGGCTGCAGAAAAAGGTGATGCCTTTGCACAAGAGGTATTTTATGAAACCGCTGTTTGGCTTGGTTTAGGTGTCGCAAGTGTTGTAAATATGCTTAATCCTGAAAAAGTTATCCTTTGCGGAGGAATGATAGCCGCTGGAGATAGATTGTTCAAGCCAGTAAGAGAGACCGTCTTGAAAAACGCCTTCGAAGTGCCTGCTAAGAGATGCCAAATTGTCCCTGCGGGGCTCGGCGAAGACAGTGGAGTCTACGGTTGCGCAGGTTGTGCCTTAACAAGGTACTATGAAGAACACAAATAAAAGTTAAGATGTTTCTTACAGTCACTCCAAATCCTTGCATAGACAAAACAATCTTCATCCCAGAATATAAACCCGGGGATAGGATAAGGTCGAAGAAATATTCCATAGTTGCAGGTGGAAAAGGTAATAATGTCGCTCGGGTATTAAGGTTTTTAGGATATAATGCATACGCTCTTCTCTGGGTAGGAGGGTATACTGGCAAAGAAGTAATACGCCTGCTGAGGGAGGAAGACAAGGTTAAGCCATTACCCGTGTGGACACGAACCCCAACACGAACAATTACCACGGTATACGAAGAAAAAGTAAATAGGCAGACTGCTTTTTTTGAACCTGGTCCCTCAATTTCTCCAAATGAAAACAAAAATATGATTGAGAAATTCATAAACACGTTAGAAAAAAAGAGAATAAAAGTCGCTACTTTTTCAGGCACAGTCCCCGATAAGTCTGCAGTTAAGTTATACAAGACACTAATCAAAATTGCACACAAATACGGCACAATTACCATACTCGATTCTTACGGAGAAGAGTTTAAAGAAGGATTAAAAAGCAAGCCTTATATGGTTAAACCTAATCTAACTGAAGCAGAAGAATTTTTTAATTGCAAACTATCCTCTCTACAAGAGCAATTAGAAGCACTTAATCATTTTATAGAGAAATACAAAGTAAAAATATCTTGCATATCTTTAGGGGCAAATGGATGTCTTATTACGGATGGGTCAACATATTTTCACGCTGTACCACCAGAGATAGAGGAAATAAATCCCGTCGGCTCAGGAGATGCTTTATTAGCGGGATTTGCTATATGCCTTGCTAAAAACTATCCTATTTCTGTCTCCGCTCGATTAGGTGTGGCGCTTGGAACAGCAAACGCAATGCAATGGGAAATAGGAAAGTTCACTATCAAAAACTTGATTAATGTATATCAAAAAGTTAAGGTCTACAAAATTAATCGTCTAAATTACAATCAACAAGTTCTACACGAAGAGCATATACCTCTGGATATTCTGATTCCAAAGATAAAATATTTTTCTCAGTAGTTAATATTGGCACATCTCCCTTTATTATCCCACTTGGGAATAAAGCATGGTCTCGTAAAGTAAATCTATTTCTTACCTTAACACCTAAAGTATCTATCATCTTAAAAAAAGAATCTGGGTTACCTATTGCACAATACACATCTACAGTTGCCCCATTAAACTTATCCAGACTAAGGACCTCTTTAGTCTTCCAGTTGACCCAACCTACAGGCTTGTAGGACTTAAATTTAACCAGTTTATTTTCGCTCAAAAAACACCTTAATCGATTAACAATCTCATAAAGTTTATCCTTGCTCACAAAACTCGAGTTGGTGACCCAAACTTCTGTTGCTCTATCCAGTGAGGACAAAGGTTCTCTTAGAATCCCTGCAGGAAATATCCTGCCATTTCCCCAAGGATTCAATGCATTAATCAACACAATATCTTCATCCTTTTCTACCATAACATATTGGAAAGCATCGTCCAAGATAGCCAAATCAAATCCCAACTTCTCTGCAATAGAAAGAGCCCTTATTCTATCTTTATCCTTAAAAACTGTTATTAAAGGCAATCTCCACAATATTAAAGTCAACTCATCCCCAATTATCCTACTTGCTTCACTTACTGAAACACTTCTCCCTTCAATTTTTTTACCATCCTTAGAATAGAACTCAAGAAAGATATTCTCTCCTTTATTTATTCCCTTAACGGTTCCATAAAAATTTTTTCCCTTATAACCTCTACTTATAACACACACTTTCTTCCCTCTTCCTATCTCTAACTCTGCCCTCTC